>CAXBAZ010000252.1:0-6164 GCA_963973395.1 uncultured Acidimicrobiaceae bacterium | reverse complement strand
GAGGGCGACGAGCACGTCGTCGACGCAGGTGAGCGGAGCGACGCCGTCGACGAGCAGCTGGTTCGTACCCGCCGATGCCCGACTGCGCGGCGACCCTGGCACCGCCATGACCTCGATGCCGCGATCGGCGGCGGCACGAGCGGTGATCAGGCTCCCGCCACGCTCGCGGCTCTCGACGACGACCACGACCTCGCTGAGAGCGGCGAGGATGCGGTTGCGCAGGGGGAACCGCCATGCATCGGGCGGCACGCCCGGCGGCCACTCCGAGATCAGCAGGCCGACCTCGGCGACCCACTCCCAGAGATCGGCGTTGGGCTTCGGGTAGTGGACGTCGGGGCCCGAACCCACCACTGCGACCGGCCGACCGGGCCCGGGATCGGCCCGGATACCGCGGTGCGCGGCAGCGTCGATACCACGCGCGAGACCGGAGATCACACTGACCGCCGACGCCGACAGTGCTGCGCCCAGTTCGGCCGCGGTGGCGCGCCCCGCTGCGCTGGCATGTCGGGTGCCCACGATGCCGACTCGGCGAGCGGCCAGCACGTCGAGGTCACCTCGGACGAACAACGCCGGCGGCGCTTCGGGGTCGTGGACGAGTGCGCCCGGATAGCGCGTGTCGCCCAGCGCGACGACCTCGACCCCGAGCCGCACACACTCGTCCGCTGCGTCGGCAACCGACACAGCCCTCACACGTTCGCGCAGACGCTCGAGTGATTCGGCGGGAAGTCCGTTGAGCACCATCGGGTGGAGCGGTGCGCCGCTCCGCAGCCGCTCGACGGCGTCGCGTGGATCGTGGTGTGCGAACAACCGCCGAAGCCGGGCGGGGCCGACGACCCCGGCACCGACGAGCACGGCGATCTCACCTGCGCTCACGCCGCCGCCCCGACCGCACTCAACCCGACGCGGGCCCGCATCGACAGCGCGGCGACGACGTGGCACTCGTCGATCGGACCGGCGGCGGCGCCGGCGAGGTCGGCCAGCGTGCGTGCGACGCGGCGAATGCGGTGGTAGCCGCGGCCGGTGAGCCGACCGAGTTCCATCTCGTTGCGGATGCACCGCTCGGCCGCCGCGTCGAGCGGCGCGAACTCGGCCAGCCCGTGCTCGTCGAGATCGGCGTTCAACCCGCCGCTGCGTGTGATCGCCGCCGACCGGGCCGCCCCCACGCGGGCCGCGACCTCGGCGGTCGACTCGCCAGGCTGCCCGTCGAGCAGATCGGTGACGTCGGGGCGATTGACCGCCACCCGCAGATCGAACCGGTCGAGCAACGGCCCCGACAGCCGCTGGGTGTACCGCTGGCGGGATCGCTCGTCGCAGGCGCAATCGGTCTCCGACCCGTTGCCGCCGCATGGACACGGATTCATGGCCCCGATCAGCTGGAACCGGGCCGGCATCGCAACCCGGAGCTGCTCGACACGCCCGACCATGATCTGCCCGTCCTCGAGCGCCTCGCGCAACCCGTCGAGCACCTTGGGTGGGAACTGCCCCATCTCGTCGAGAAAGAGGACGCCACCGTGGGCGAGACTGATCTCGCCGGGCCGGAGCTGGTGCGAGCCCCCGCCGACCACGGCTCCGAGCGAGCTCGTGTGGTGCGGGGCCCGGAACGGCGGTCGGGTCAGCAGACCGCCGGCGGGCAGCGCCACGCCGGCCGCGGAGTGCACCATCGTGCTCTGCAACGCCAGCGAACGATCGAGATCGGGCAGCAGGCCAGGGAGGCGACGCGCCAACATGGTCTTGCCGGCGCCGGGCGGCCCGACGAGGAGCAGGTGATGCCCGCCGGCGGCGGCGACCTCGAGCGCGAGCCGGGCGAGCGGTTGACCCTTCACGTCGGCGAGATCGTGCAACTCGGGCTCGACGAACGACGATTCGGTCGCGTCGAACTCGGGCCAGCGGGCGGCGCCCGTGAGCGCCTCGACGAGTTGGTCGAGACGCTCGACCGGACGCACGAGCGAGCGACCCGCGATCCGGGCCTCGGCCAGCGACTCGGCGGGCACGACCCAGTCGTGGTCGGGGCGCACACCGACCATCGGTGCAACTCCCGGCACTCGACGGATCGACCCGTCGAGACCGAGCTCCCCGGCGAACCCGACGCCGCGGACGGCGTCGACGGGCACGAGTTCGGATGCGACCAGGATGCCGATCGCGATCGCCACGTCGAGCCCCGAACCGACCTTGCGGTAGTGAGGTGGAGCGAGGTTGACCGTGATCTTCTTCTCGGGCCACGCAAAGCCGCTCGACATCACTGCCGCCCGCACACGGTCGCGAGCCTCACGGCACGACTCGTCGGGCAACCCGAGCATCGTGAAGCCGGGCAACCCCTTCCCGATGTGGACCTCGACGGTGACCGGGTGCCCACGGGCTCCCAAAATCGTCGCGGCGTCGACCGTCGCAATCATCTCGACCTCCCAGAGTGCGCCGGGTCGTGCCCGACGTACGGATGTGGGAGGGAGTGATCGCTGCCCCCTCGACAGGCGTGGGACCGACCCTACCGACGGGGTATGACAATCGACGCGCACGACCTCGCGAGGGGGTCCCGGTCTGCCGACGGATCGCAGCCTCGACGTGGCACACTCGGGCCCGTGCGAACCCTCGCCTGCGCCACCCTCGCACTGCTCGTGCTGGTCGCGTGCGGTGGCGACGACGCCGTGCAGTCGGATGCACAACGCTTCTGTGGCGAAGCGATCGAGCAGCGTGACAACCTCGTCGCTCCCCCGCTGTCCACCGATGCCGAGATCGATGCGACGCTCGACTTCTACCGGCTGATGGGTGAGCTCGCCCCGATCGCGATCGCGGAGGAGTGGAACGATCTGCTCGTCAGCCTCGAGACGGCGTCGACGCTCGTGCCGGGTGATGCGGCGTCGGAGCAACTCGTGGCCAAGACCGCGTACGCGACCGAACCGTCGGCGTTCGCCGTCAAGCGGTGGTTGCTCGACAACTGCGGACTCGACATCCCGATCACGACCATCGCTCCGCAGGAGGCCGTACCGGCCCGCACGGTCACGGTGCCGCCGGCCGCCACGACCGTCCCGCCCGGCGGCTGACGTCGACCGGCCCCACGGCCGATCGACGACGCTCAGCCGACGTCGTTGCGAGCCTTCTTGACCGAGTCGACGAGGCCGTACTCGACGGCCTGCTCGGCGGTGAACCAGCGGTCGCGCTCGGAGTCCTGCTGGATCTGCTCGAGCGACTGGCCGGAGTGCTCGGCGATCAGTTCGGCCATGCGGCGCTTGGTGTAGCGCAGCTGCTCGGCCTGGATCGCGATGTCGGTCGCCTGGCCACGGAGACCGGCGAGCGGCTGATGCATCATGATGCGGGCGTTCGGCAGTGTGTACCGCTTGCCGGCGGCACCCGCCGTGAGCAGGAACTGTCCCATCGAGGCGGCGAGCCCGAGACACACGGTGGCGACGTCGCAGCCGACGAACTGCATCGTGTCGTAGATCGCCATCCCGGCGGTGACCGAACCACCGGGACTGTTGATGTACAGCCAGATGTCGGCGTTCGGATCTTCACCCTCGAGGTAGAGCAGCTGCGCACAGATCTGGTTCGCGATGTCGTCGTTCACGTCGGAGCCGAGCATGATCACGCGGTTCTTCATCAACCGGTTGAACACGTCGGTGCGGGGGTCGAAGCCCCCCTCGAGCGCGACGGGCGAATCGATGCGTTCGGTCATGCCGGTCACACTATCGGGAGGCCGTCCCGAAGCTCATCGAACCGACGGCCCCCACGTCGAGCGAACGGAGCGAACCGGGTTCGCTCCGTTCGCGGGTTCGCTCGACTCCGACGAGACGGCGATCGAACCGGGTGTCGTCAATCCGGGCTCGCGCCGGAATCGATGCCGAGCGCGAGCAGGAGGCGGAAATCCGTGACGATGTCGGTCGTGCCCAGGTCTCGGTCGAACACGTGGAGTTCACCATCGGACAGGAACAGTGCGGAGATCGAATCCGCCGACCACACGATCGGCTGGTGGGTGTCCGGCGTGTCGATCGGCACGAGATCGTCGTCGACGAGGTCGGCGAACGCCCACCCTGGTCGGATGTCGTCAGTGGCCGACATCTCGACGAGGGCGGTGCGTCCATCCGGGGACAGCGAACCCTCGAGCGCGACCTCCCGTCCGGTCGTCGCCCCGACCATCGGTCGATCGAGCGTCGGCGCCTCGACGGTACGGCGCTCGCCGGTGCCGAGGTCGACCCGGACGAACTCACAGGACAGATCGATGCCGCACTCGTGGACGATGGCCTCGTCGATGCCGAGCGCGATCACGTCTCCCGTCGTGAGCCGCACGGAGCCATCGCCATTCGTCGTGAAGACGTCGCCGGCGACCTCGCGCACGAGCGTGCCTGCGCCGTTCGAGCCGAGGACGGACTCGGCCGGGATCACATCGACGACGTCGTCGACGGGTTGTCCGCTCCGATCGACGAGCAGGTAGTCGATGCCGCCTTCGGTGACCTCGACCGGCGCCCAGACCGATCGGCCATCGAACGGGTAGTGGCGGCCCGCCGGCCACGACGGCGGCGCGGCGGTCTGATCGGCAATGATCTCGACTCCGTCGACACCGTCGTCGTCGATCACGACGACCGACTGCTCCATCGGGACGACCTGCGCCGGCCGCCCATTGGACCACAACGGTCGTAGACCGGTCCGGAAGTCGGTGACTCGACCATTGGCGAAATCGATCCGGCTGACGGTGCCCTGCCGGTCGGCCGCGATCACGGTCGGTAGTCGACGCTGGGCGTCGGTGACGTCGAACTGTCGCGTCTCGGTGAGTGTCTGAGGTGGTAGCTCCTCGGCCGGGAACCGGGTCGCGATCGCAACCACCTGTCCGATCTCGGTCGCGAACGTGATCTCATCGGTCGCCGGGTCCATCGACACGAATCGGATACCCGGCTCACTCGGTGCGACACCTCCTCCATCATCGGTCGCCATTGCGTTGACGACGCCCGAACTGTCCGCGACCCAACCGAACGAGCTACGAGGAAAGTTGCCGATCGCGACACGACGACTGGACCTGATGTCCGACTGGAGCGGAGTCAGGAAGAGCGCCACCCCGTCGTCGTCGAACCTGGCGGTGGCCATCGCGCTCCCGTCGGGTGCGATCGACGGCGCAACGAACGACTCGAGCACCACGTCCAGGACCGACGGGACGATCGGTTCGGCACCATCGGCGCCCATGATCTCGACCACACAGTCCGTCGCACTCGTACACCGCCGCACGACCGGACCCGAGTCGAGGACCGCCATCAGCTCTCCTCGGCCGATCGTCCTGATGTCCTCACCGGCTCGAAAGCTGAACACCAGACCACCCTCATCGAAGTACCCCGCACCGTTCGCGAACTGTGCCCCGACCACACCGCCGCCCCGCTCCGTATCGTTGCCGGCGTCCAGCGGCGAGATGTTCCCGGCCAGATCGACGAGCACCATCGATCGGTCACCGGAGACCGGTGCAACGCTCAACACGAAATGCTCGGTTCCTGCCGCATCGCTCACCCATCCGACCGGGAACACGTCCCCTGGCTCTGCAGCTTCGAGACCGAGCTCCCCTGCGGTGATGAACCTGACGCGTCCGTCGCGTCCGGTGATCGTGACCCGGTCGACAGCGGTCTGAACAGCCACTGCCGACGGTGACGTCACGAGGCCGGCGTTGAACGACAGGAACTGCGGATCCCAATTGTCGGAGAAGTCGAGGGCCTCGACGCGTACGTTGCCGGACGGGATCGAGACCGTGATCAGCTGGCCATCGACCGTCAACGCGAGGATCTCGGTCGGTTCGGTCTGGTCAGCGAGTACCGACGGCAGGTCGACCCGCAGCGGCACGAGTGCAGTCACCTCGTCCGGGTCGCCGTCCGGGGCGACATCGATCGTGGCGTCGGGGTCGGGTGTCTCGTCCGATTCGACCCGATCTGTGGCGGATGGCACCGTGGGCAGCGTCTCGACCACGGCCTGCGTCGACGGCACCGAGTCGTCAGCGTCCTCCGGCGGCGAACCGGACAGGAACAACACCGACATCGCGCCGACACCCAGAGCGACCGCACCCGCGGTGGCCCCGATCGCCATCCGACGCCGACGACGTTCCTCGTCCTGCACCTCGTTCGCAACACCGCGTCGATCATCGGCGCCGACCGGGGGCCGCCCGCCGTCCTCGACGGGGTGGGCCGCCGAGTTCTGGACCG
>CAXBAZ010000251.1:0-6164 GCA_963973395.1 uncultured Acidimicrobiaceae bacterium | reverse complement strand
CCGACATCAGCTCGGTGCGCCCGCCGTAGTCGAATGCGATCGTCAAGACCATGCCGGTGTTCCCGGCCGTGTCGGCGATCGCCTTGCGAATCGCTCGCTGCACGTACTTGGGGGTACGCGCCGCAGGACTGTCGAACGGGCGTCCGATCCACTGGACCCGCACGTTCAGCTCGTTGAGCTCCGCGACGCGACCGAACAGCTTCTCGTGCAGCCCGAGGATGTGACGCACCTCGGCCCGGGGGCGGACCCAGTTCTCCGTGGAGAAGCCGAACACGGTCAACCAGCCGATGTCGCGGCGCACGGCGACCCGCACCACGCGGGCGAGGTTCTCCTCCCCTTCGGTGTGGCCGGCGGTCCGCGGGAGCCCGCGGTGGCCCGCCCAGCGTCCGTTGCCGTCCATGATGCACGCGACGTGCAGGGCGCGGGTCGTGCTGGTCACAGAGCGTCCACGTTAGCGACAGGCCACGTGGGAGAATGGGGCAGTGGAATCCGTGACCCCGACGACGTCATCGTCGAACGCGACGACCGGTGCGGCGGCGAGCGTCCCCACGAGGCATCCGTCGCTCCGGCACGTTCTCGTCGTCGGCGGGACGTTGCACGCCTGGTCCGAGCTGACCGAGCAGCGATGGAACGAGCGCGTCGAGTCGCTGGGCCGACTGTGCACGACGATCGGTGTGCCGTGGCTCACGCTGCGGGCGTACGAACCCGGTGACGATGCTGCCGATCACGATCTCGAACTCTGGCGGCGGACCGTCGGCAGCTGCGAGGTCATCGTCGACCCGTGCGGCGACGGTCGACAGCGGTTCGCCGAAGCGATGCAGCGGCTCGACCCCGGCGACGAGGTGAACGAGGCAACGGTCGCTGGTGCGCTCTACGAACCGGCCGACTGCGAACCCGATCTCGTGGTCGTGCTCGGCCCACCCACGCAGCTCCCACCGTCACTCGTCTGGGAGCTGGCGTACGCCGAACTCGTGTTCATCCAGGTCGGGTGGGGCGACCTCGACGTCGACGACCTGTCGGGCGCCATCAACGACTTCTCGAATCGCCGCCGCAGATTCGGCGGGCTCGACGAATGAAGGAGCTGTATCGCGACGTCGGTGTCGTGCTGCGTACCTACAAGCTCGGCGAATCCGACCGGATCGTCGTGTTCATGACCGCCGAGAACGGCAAGGTCCGCGCGGTCGCGAAGGGTGTCCGCAAGACCAAGTCGAAGTTCGGTGCCCGCCTCGAGCCGATGAGTCACGTCCGCCTGCTGCTGTACCGCGGGCGCGAGCTCGACATCGTCAGCCAGGCCGAGTCGGTCGAACCGTTGGCACCATTGCTGACCTCGCTCGATCGGGCATCGCAGGCGATGGCGACGCTCGAGGCGGTCGACCAGCTCGGACTCGAGCGCGAGCCCAACCCACGGCTGTACCAGATGGCCGTCGGCGTGCTGCGCACGATCGCCGAGCGGCCGGCACCGCTGAACGTCCCGGCCTTCTACTGGAAGCTGCTCGCGGCGGAGGGTCTCGAACCGCAGCTCGATGCCTGCGTCCGCTGCGGTGAGAGCGAACCGGAGACACCGATGGTGGCGTTCGACCTGAACGAGGGCGGAACGCTCTGCCGGTCGTGCCGGAGTGGCGGATCGATCAGCCCCGCCGCGTTGCGCATCATGCGCGACATCCTCGGTGGCCGCCTCAACCAGGCGCTGGCGCTCCAGGAGTCCCCGGCCACCCACGAGGTCGGCGCACTCGCCACGCGCGCACTCGAACATCACATCGAGCGACGGCTGCGCGCGGTCGCGATGTTCGAACGCCACTGATGTTCGAACACCATTGATATTCGAACACCACTGATGATTCGAACACGACTGACGGGCCGGGGTCAACGTCGCCAGTCGAGCACGTCACCTTCGCCGGCCAGCAGCATCGACCCGGGGAAGACCCGCAGGCGCCAGGGATCGAGTCGCAGCACCGCGAACTCGGGTTGGGTCGGTTCGTTCCAGATCGGGATGATCCTCGGGTCGTAGCCGACGGGTTCGGGTCCGTGCTCGAACAGGTCCCAGACGCGAATGCAGGTCTCGTCGTCGTGGTGCCACGTGACCGCACACTCCGCGGTGGCGATGTCCTGTTGCTGGTCCCAGTAGTTGACCGATGCGAAGGGCCGGTGGGCGAGGTGGGCGACCTTGACCGGGGTCGGCCCGGTGGCGATCCACCCGACGAGCTGCTCGCCGTCCCACTCCCAGATCGGGTGCAGCACGCGGGAGCGAGGGCGGTCATCGGTGTCGATGGTCGCGACCGTGGCCCACACGATCCGATGCGCGACGTCGATGAAGGGCGGGGCGATTTCGGCGAGCGAACTCATGACGGCGATGCTGCCACGCTCGGCGACGTCGATCGAACCGGTTTCAGGCCCCGAGGATCCAGCCCTCCTCGCGCTCGACGACGAGCAGGTCGTCGTCGCGGACGTTGGGCGCGAACAGCGGCCCGAGCCCACCGGCTCGGTCGAGGTCCGCGAGGTGCTGGGCCGTGCTGATCGCCCTCGCTGCGTCGGGGAGCGAATGGGCGGCCGGGTCGAGCTCGTAGCTCCACGGCCAGACCTCGCCGATCACCACGGCGTCGCCCGCGGCGCGTGTCGGCTCGTCGGTACACCCCGTCTCGAACGGCCAGAGCCGAACCCGCTTGGCGAGGCCGGAACGCTCGGCGAGCTCGCGGACGAGCGGCATGCCGAGCAGCGCCCGTCCACCGGCCGAGAGCGGACCGTGCAGCTGCCACGCCGTCGGGGTCGACACACCTCTGCCCGCGAGCCGCTGCTCGGCGATGCGGTACTCGGGGAGACCGGCGAAGGTGCGCGGCTTGTCCGGGAGGACCGATCCGTGGTGCTCGCCCGGTGGGCATCCCCAGAACGGTCCGGGCGACATGCCGGCGCGGGAGTTGAGGGCGGCGCCTGCCGCGTATCGGTTGTTGGTGTTGTCGGCGGTGTCGACGACCGCATTGTCGACGGCGGTCCACACCGCACGCCAGTTCGCAGTATCGCCGACGAGCCGGCGGGCGAAGCCGCGGGGGAACCCGAGCGGGAAGTCGAACCCGACGAAGACCGTGCGGCCACCGGTGTCGACGAGCTCGTCGATCAATGCCCTCGTCGCGAGGTGGCGCGTCGCATGGTTCACGCAGGCGGTCGCGCCGCTCAGCACGTCGATCGACGCCCGCCAGATCGAGTTGTCGCCTCGGGTCGGCTGGTCGGCATCGCTCCATCCCACGATCACGATCCGGTCGAACAGGTGGGAGCGGCGCAAGGCCAGCAGTGTGGCACGCGTCGGCGACACCGGACAACGGACACTGCCGGATCCGACAAGTCCCCCTAGCCTGGCGCCATGCCGGCCACCGAGCTCGAACAGATCGTCAACCTCTGCAAACGGCGCGGGTTCGTCTACCCGTCGGCCGAGATCTACGGTGGATTCCGCTCCACGTACGACTACGGGCCCCTCGGGTCGCTCCTGCTCCGCAACGTCAAAGAGGCGTGGGTCCGGTCGATGGTGCAACAGCGCGACGACGTCGTGCTGATCGACGCCGCCGTGCTCGGTCCGCCCCAGGTGTGGCAGGCGTCCGGTCACCTCGCCAACTTCTCCGATCCGCTCGTCGACTGCACCAACTGCAAGACGCGGCACCGGCTCGACAAGCTCGACGATCCGAACACCTGCCCCGAGTGCGGCGCCACCGGCAGCTTCACCGAGGCGCGCGAGTTCAACCTGATGTTCAAGACCCAGGCCGGGCCGGTCGAGGGTGCCGGCGCCGACGCATATCTGCGCCCCGAGACCGCGCAGGGGATGTTCACGAACTTCACGCAGGTGCTGCAGACGGCGCGCAAGAAGCCGCCGTTCGGCATCGCCCAGGTCGGCAAGAGCTTCCGGAACGAGATCACCCCGCAGAACTGGATCTTCCGCACGCGCGAGTTCGAACAGATGGAGATGGAGTTCTTCGTCCCGCCGGCCGAGAGCGCCACCTGGTACGAGTACTGGTGCAACGAGCGGCTGAACTGGTACATCGAGCTCGGGATCCCGGCCGACATGCTGATGCTGCGTCCGCACGGCGACGACGAGCTCTCGCACTACTCGATCGGCACCTCCGACGTGGAGTTCAAGTTCCCGTGGGGCTTCGACGAGCTCGAAGGAATCGCGCAGCGGACCGACTTCGACCTCAAGGCGCACGCCGCCGCGTCCGGCGAGAAGCTCGACTACTTCGATCCGCAGACCAACGAGCGGTACGTCCCGTACGTGATCGAACCGGCAGCCGGCGCGACGCGCACGATGGCGGCGTTCCTGCTCGCCGCCTACGACGAGGAGCAGGTCAACGACGACACACGCACCGTGCTGCGTCTGCACCCGCGTCTGTCGCCGTACAAGGTCGCCGTCCTCCCGCTCTCGAAGAAGGACACGCTCACACCGCTCGCCCACGAGGTCCGCACGACGCTCAGCGAGCGCTACATGGTCGATTACGACGAGACGCAGGCGATCGGCCGCCGGTACCGACGGCAGGACGAGATCGGCACACCGCTGTGCGTCACGGTCGACTTCGACTCGCTCGACGATCGGGCGGTCACGGTGCGCGACCGCGACACGATGGAGCAGGTGCGGGTACCCATCGACGGCCTGACGTCCGTGATCGCAGAGCGCCTCGGGTTCTGAGCGGGATCGCAGCCGTGGTCACCTATCTCGACCGGATCCTGGAGCGTCATCGCGAGGTCGCGGCGACGGATCGGCGCCCACTCGACGAGTTGGTGGCGAGCGCCCGAGCGCAGGGTGCCGCCAGAGGTTTCCGGCGTGCACTCGCAAACGCCGAGCGGTTGGCCGTCATCAGCGAGGTGAAGCGCCGGTCACCGTCGAAGGGTGATCTGTTCCCCGACCTCGACCCGGCAGACCTGGCTGCCCGGTACGAGACCGGTGGCGCGACCTGCCTCTCGGTGCTGACCGACGAGGAATTCTTCGGTGGATCGGTCGCCGACCTGCAGGTGGCGCGGGCAGCCTGCTCGCTCCCGGTCCTGCGCAAGGACTTCACCGTGTCGGCGCACGATGTGGTCGACGCCCGGATCATGGGTGCCGATGCCGTCCTGCTGATCGCGGCGGCCCTCGATCGATCGGCTCTGGGCGAGTTGCACGGGTTCGCCGTCGAACTCGGCCTCGACGTGCTCGTCGAGGTGCACGACGAACCTGAACTGGACGTTGCGCTCGAGGTCGGAGCCACCCTCGTCGGTGTCAACCAACGCGATCTGATCACGTTCGAGGTCGACCACGAGCGTGCCGTCCGGATGGCGGCGGCGATTCCCGACGACGTCGTCAAGGTGGCCGAGTCGGGAGTGCGCGGGCCCGCCGACGCCCGTGCGCTGCACGCGGCGGGATACCACGCGGTGCTGGTCGGCGAGTCACTCGTCACGTCGGGTGATCCCGCGGCGGCGGTCGCCGCACTCGTCGGAGCCGACGTCCGCGATGACGACGACGGAGATATCCCGAACCGATCGTGATCTCCGTGGGCGATGACGGATACGGTCGTGCTGCATGTTCGTGAAGATCTGCGGCATCACCAACGAGGACGACGCGCTGTTCGCCGTCGCGATGGGAGCTGACGCGGTCGGGTTCATCTTCGCTCCCTCCACGCGCCAGGTCGCGGCGCAGACCGTCTACGACATCACCCGTCGACTGCCGCCCGAGGTGCTCACGGTGGGTGTGTTCCAGAACGAGCTCCCCGGCCGCGTGATCGAGATCGCGAACACGGCGAACGTCAAGGCGGTGCAGCTCCACGGCGGCACCAAGGAACAGGCGATCGAGGTCGCCGGCAGCATCCGCTGGGTGATCAAGGCGTTCGGCTCCGACTCCCCGAACCTGCACGAGGCCGACCAGTACGGCACCGATCTCGTGCATCTCGATGCCCCGAGCCCCGGTTCGGGCAAGCTGTTCGATTGGCGTCTGGCCTCCGACGTGCCCGATTCGGTCCGCCTGATCGTCGCCAGGGGGCTCGACCCCGACAACGTCGCCGACGCCGTCCGGATCGTCGAACCGTGGGGCGTCGACGTGGCGTCGGGCGTCGAGGCGTCGCCGGGCCGCAAGGACCCGACCAAGGTGCGCCGCTTCATCGCCAACGCCCGCGCCGCCGCTCCCGAGCCGTATCTCGGCCCCGACGAACTGCCCTACG
>CAXBAZ010000250.1:0-6208 GCA_963973395.1 uncultured Acidimicrobiaceae bacterium | reverse complement strand
TGCTGTCGACCGTGAAGAAGCTGAAGAAGTTGACCGTGCGGAGCAGGTCGTTGTCGGCGAGGTACTGCAGCTGGGCGGCGATCGCGGCGACGATGGCCAGCGCCACGGCGAGCCGAACGACCGAGCGGACCTGGGTCAGGCCGCCTTGTCCGCCGTGGAACGGCTCGTCGTGCATTCGCAGAAGCTAGCCATCACGACGCGGCGCGCTCGGCGTCACCGGTCGCGTCTCCACTCGTCGGCGAGGATCGCGTAGCCGTAGCCGTCGAGCCAGCGGCCGCTCCGGTGCAGCGAGTCGGAACGGGTGTGCGTCTCGCGGCGCATGCCGACGCGCTCCATGAGCCGCCACGACGGCTCGTTGTCGGCGAAGCAGTTGGCGACGATCCGGCGGACGCCGAGCTCCTCGAAGCCGATCCGGAACAGCTCGCCGACCACCTCGGTGGCGTAGCCGCGGCCGGCGTGTGCCGGGTCGAGCACCCAGCCGATCTCCGCCTGCGCTCCGGCGGCCTCGTCCGCCACCTCCAGTTGGGCCCAGGCGTTCTCGGTCCTGAACATCAGGTCGCCGATGATCGTGCCGTCCAGTTCGACGACGATCGCCGAGTCGAGTCGTGCGGGACGCCGGAAGTGCTCGTCGAACCGCGCACGGTCCGATGCATCGGTGGTCAGCCATTCGCTCCCCCCGTCGACCGCGCGGATCTCGCCGATGCGGTCGACGTCGTCGTCGGTGGCGCGGCGCAGCACGAGGCGATCGGTTCGCCGTGGCCAGCTGATCGCGTCCAGCGGGTTCGACACCTGCTCATTCTGCATCGTGACCGAGCGGAGTCCGGCGTGAGTTCGCGAGCCCACGCCGCGCCGGGTCCGACACGCCGGTCTCGGCGCATCGGTAGACTCTCGCCGTGCCTGCAGAAACCCATGTGAACCAAGGCCCGATCGAGCGCGACGAGATCTTCGAGATCGTGCGTGACCGCCTGGCCGACATCCTCGAGATCGATCCGTCCACCATCTCCGAGGGACAGTCGTTCGCCGACGACCTCGAGGCCGATTCGCTCGCCCTGATCGAGCTCGTCGAGTCGCTGGAGGAGGAGCTCAGCGATCGCACGGTCGGTTTCCGGATCGAGGACGAAGACCTCGAAGACCTGAAGACGGTCCGCGACGCGGTCGACTACGTCCACGAGCGCACCGGCAGCTGATACGTGGGGCTCGCTGCGCTGGAACAGCGTCTGGGGCACGAGTTCGACGATCCGGAGTTGTTGCGGCGTGCGATGTGTCATCGATCCTGGGTCGCCGAGTCCGGTGACCTGCACAGCAACGAGCGGCTCGAGTTCCTGGGTGACGCCGTGCTCGGTTGGACCATCGCCGACCTGGTGTTCCGCCAGTACGCCGACCTCGCCGAAGGTGCGTTGACCGATCTGCGCAAGAGCGTCGTGAACGCACGCGCCCTCGCCGAGGTCGCCCTCGAACTCGACATCGGCGCCCACCTGCTGCTGGGGCGTGGTGAGGACGCCGCCGGCGGACGCACCAAGGTGTCGATCCTGTCCGACGCGATGGAGGCCGTGCTCGGTGCCGTGTATCTCGACGCCGGTCCGGACGCAGCATTCGAGCTGGTTCGGCGTCTGTTCATCCCGCGGCTCGACGCCGCGGTCGACACGCTCGACACGCTCGACTTCAAGTCGGCGCTCCAGGAGCGGCTGGCCCACGACGGACGTATGCCGCCCGACTACAAGGTGCGTTCGACGGGACCCGATCACGACAAGCGCTTCTTCGCCCGGGTGCTCGTCGCGAAGGAACTCCTCGGTGAGGGTGAGGGCAGTTCGAAGAAGGCGGCCGAGCAGGCCGCGGCGAGTGCCGCGTTCGCCGCGCTGATCGCCGCCAGCGCCACCGATGCCTGACCTGCCCGATGCCTGAACTGCCCGAAGTCGAGACGGTCCGGCGCGGGCTCGAACGCTTCGCCGTCGGTCGTCGGGTGAACGGCGTCGACGTGGGACGGGAACGCACCGTTCGGCGCACCTCCCGTGAGGCGGTGATCCATGGCCTCACCGGCACGACGATCACCGCTGCCAACCGGCGCGGCAAGTATCTGCTGTTGCCGCTCGACTCGGGCGACGAGGTCATGATCCACCTCCGGATGAGCGGTCAGGTGCTGATCGCCGCCGCCGGCACTCCGCGGCCGCCGCACACGCACGTCGCGATGCATCTCGACGACGGCAACGAGCTGTGGTTCGTCGACCCCCGCACCTTCGGGGAGGTGGTCGTGTTCGATCCGACGAACGTGGCCGTCGAGATCCCCGACCTCGCCCGTCTCGGGCCCGATCCGATCGCCGACGATCTGACGCTGCGCGACGTGCGCCGCCTGGTGCGGTCGCGGCGTCGCCTGCTGAAGCCACTTCTGCTCGACCAGCACGTGATCGCCGGCATCGGCAACATCTACGCGGACGAGATCCTGCACGAGGCGCGTCTGCGGCCCGACCGGATCTCGAACGAGCTCTCGACCGGCGCCGAGCGACGACTCCACACCGCGATCCACCTGGTGCTGCGCGAGGCGATCGCTGCGGGCGGGTCGACGCTCGGCGACGCACAGTACGTCGATCTGCTCGGCACGAGCGGCTCGTACCAGGATGCCCACGCGGTGTACGGCAGGGCCGGGCAACGCTGTCGAACGTGTGGTGTCGGGTGGATCCGCCACACCGTCTCCGCCCAGCGCTCGACGCACTTCTGTCCGAAGTGCCAGAGATGATCTGACGACGGGTCGCCCCCGGTATTACTCGGCGAGCCGGTCGGCGAGCTTGCGGACGGTGGTGATGTTGCGGTTCGTGCCGGGGTCGGCCAGATGCTGCTCCACGGGACGCCAATCGAGCGTGGTGTTGGCCACGCCGTTGCCGGCGAGCCAGTACAGCTCACGACCGTCGGCCCGCAACACGTCGACGTCGTTCGACGCCGCCTCCACCGCCTTCGGGACCTCGCTGTCGAAGAATGTGACGAGGAGCGATGCCGGCTTCTGTGGATGGAGGTCGGGGAAGGGCGGCGCCGTGGCGATTCGCACCATCTCCGTCGCGGTGCGCACGTACACCGCGACGTCGTAGCCGAGGCCTTCCTCCAGCGTCGTGCGGATGACGCGGACGTCGGGTCCGTGTTCGAACAGGACGTTGCCGGCCGCCTGGAACGTGGACACTCCCTCGCACCCGGCCAGCTCGAACAACTCCGCGAGACGGGCGTTCGTCACCCGCCGCTTCCCGAGGTTGATCCCCCGCAGCAATGCCACCTTGCGCTGATCGATGCGGAGGATGATACGCGGCCGTGGTCGATGACGTGGACGCTGAGTCGCAACGCGTCGAGCCCATCGGTCGGGATGTGACCCTCCTGCCGACGGATGCTCGCTGTCGGAGGCCGATCCGGCGCGTGATCGTGCCTAGGTTGTGCTCGTGACGGCGTGGACCCGAACAGCATTGACCTACGAGACGATGGTTCGTCAGGGTCTGACGTCGCGCCGGCCGGTCGCGGTCACCGACGCCGTGCGATCGGTGCTGGCGCTGCAGGCGCAGGAACCGGCGGCGCCGTATCTGGCGCTGTGGAACCGCATCGAGGGTTTCGACGCCGACGATCTCGACCGAGCATGCGCCGACGGTGCGATCGTGAAGGCCTCACTGTTCCGGTTCACGCTGCACGCCATCGACGCGAACGACATCCCGTGGGCGAGAGCCGCCATGCGGGCTCGCGTGCGCGACGCCGGATACCACGACGTCCTCGACGGCGTCGGGCTCACTCCGGAACGCCTCGACGAGATCCTCGAACGGATGTCGACGGCGATGGACGAACCGCACGGCAACGCCGACATGGAACGGATGCTCTCCGAGCTCGTTCCCCATGCCGTCGACCCAGCCCGAATCTGGTCGGCGCTGCGTCTGGTCGGCGCCTTCCGGCACGCTCCCACGACCGACCCCTGGTCGTTCGGCCGACGCCCGGCCTTCCTGCCGTGCATGGTCGGCGCCGAGGACGGACCAGCAGCCATCGCAGAGCTCGTGCGCCGATACCTCGCGGCGTTCGGACCGGCGACCATCGCCGACCTGTCGCAGTTCACCATCCTCAAGCGGTCGACCCTCCGAGAGGTCGTCGAGGCGACCGCCGACGTCGTCGCGGTCGCCGGGCCGGACGGATCGCAGCTCCTCGACGTGCACAGCGGTGAACCGCGGCAGGAGACCGAGATGGCACCGCTCCCGCCGAGACTGCTGGGCATGTGGGACAGCGTGCTGCTCGCATACGCGGACCGCTCTCGCGTGATCCCCGACGAGCACCGTCCGCACGTCATCCGGCGAAACGGCGATGTCCTCCCGACCGTCCTCGTCGACGGTCTCGTCCGGGGTGTCTGGCGGGCGTCGGCCGACGCGATCGAGGTCCGAGCGCTCGAACCGCTGGACGATGCGACCCTCGCGAGGCTGGACGACGAGGCGCGTGACCTGCGACGTTTCCTGGCCGACCGGGAGCCCGCCGTGTTCTCCCGGTTCGGGCGGTGGTGGGATCGGCTGCCCGACGGTCCGACGATCACGATCGGGTCCTGACCACGGACACGTCCGGTCGCCCGTCGCGGGCTCGCCTGCCGGACGTCGCTTCAACGATGATCCGATCGCACCGGATCCGACGATCGTGCCCGGCGGCCCGGCCGTGGGCCGCTGTCCAACGTCGGATGGTGGGGGAAGTGCCGGCGCGGGGAGTAGTTTCTGGGCCACCGTGTTCCTGAAGAGTCTCACCCTCAAAGGCTTCAAGTCGTTCGCCGACTCGACGCTCATGTCCCTCGAGCCCGGGGTCACCGTCGTCGTCGGACCCAACGGGTCGGGCAAGTCGAATGTCGTCGACGCGATCGCCTGGGTGCTCGGCGCGCAGGCGCCGAAGTCGGTCCGCTCGCAGAAGATGGACGATGTCATCTTCGCGGGCACCGAGAAGCGCCCGGCGCTCGGCCGGGCCGAGGTGAGTCTGACGATCGACAACTCCGCAGGGCTCCTGCCCGTCGAGTTCAACGAGGTCACGATCACCCGGATCCTGTTCCGCAACGGCGACAGCGAATATGCGATCAACGGTGTGCCGTGTCGGTTGCTCGACGTCCAAGAGCTGCTCTCCGACGCCGGTGTCGGCCGTCAGCAGCACGTGATCGTCAGCCAGGGCCAGATCGACGCAGTGCTCAACGCCCGGCCCGAGGACCGTCGTGGCATCATCGAAGAAGCCGCCGGGGTGCTCAAGTACCGCAAGCGCAAGGAGAAGGCCGAACGCCGACTCGACGCGACCGAGGCGAACCTGCTGCGGCTGCAGGATCTGCTGCGAGAGGTGCGCCGTCAGCTGCGCCCGCTCGAACGCCAGGCCGAGGCGGCGCGCCGCCACGAGGAGCTCGTCGTCGAACTGCACGCGCTCAAGGTGTTCGTCGCCGGGCGCGACATCACCGCGCTCCGCCGCAGGCTCGAGGCCGTCGCTGCCGATCGTGTCGAAGCGGTTCGGGTCGACGGTGAGCTCAAGGCCCAGCTGGCGAAGCTCGACACCGAGATCATGTCGCTCGAGGCCGATCTGTCGGCGCGGGGCGCGAGCGATCTCGGCGACCGCCTGATGCAGGTCGAGCAGCTCCGCGAGCGTGCTCGCGGACTGTCCGGCATGCTCGCCGAACGCAAACGATCGCTCGAACGTGACCACGGCCAGCTGATCGACGCCGGCGTCGTCGCCAATCTCGAAGCCGACGGCGCCCGGTTCCGGGCCGAGTTGGACGAGGTGCTCTCGGCCCTCGAACAGGTTGCACCCGACGCCGAAGCGCTCGCTGCCGACGAGGCGTCGTTCCGACTCGAGCGCGAACGTGTCACCGAGGCCCTCTCGGCCGACGACGGCGGAGCGCGGGCGGCCAGCGCTGCCGCCGAGGTGCGCGGCGAGCTGCGGTCGGTGCGCAGCGGGCTGCAACGCAACGAGCACGATCTCCAGCGGTCGACCAGCCGCGCCGACGAACTGCGCGCCAAGCTCGATGCACTCACCGCCGAGTCCGAACGGTTGCGCACCACCTGTGCCGAGGCCGAAGCGGTCGAGACACCGCTCGTCACACAGATCGAGGCCGCCGAGCAGGCGCGGATCGCGGCCGAGGCCACGTTCGAGCGATGCACGACCGAACGCCAGGACGCCTCCGAACAGGCGTCCCGCAGCGCAGCGCGGGTCGAAGCGCTGCAGCTGGCCCTCGATGCGGCACGCG
>CAXBAZ010000249.1:0-6209 GCA_963973395.1 uncultured Acidimicrobiaceae bacterium | reverse complement strand
CGACACGCGTTCCACGTCGGCGACGCAACCGCAGGTTTCCATCGGGGCGGGGTGCACGCGTGGGTAGACGATGTCTTCGGTGACGATGATGCCGTTCTCCGCGGCGTCCGCGAACACGGCGTCGGTGGCGTCCTTGTCGCCTGCCTCCCACTCGAAACAGTGGTTGTTCGTCTTTCCTTCGAGGTCGTCGCGGATGATCGGTGCGTCCGCATCGAGGGCCTTGCGCACGTCGATGACCGGGTCGATCCACTCGTACTCGACATCGATCAACTCCAGCGCGTCGCGAGCCGAGTAGCGGTCCTCGGCCACCACGAAAGCGACCTCCTGATGCTGGAAGCGCACCTTGTCGGTCGCGAGCACGGCTTGGACGTCGTTCGACAGGGTCGGCATCCATGCGAGATTCTGTGCGGCGAGGTCGGCGCCCGTGATGACGGCCTTGACCTTCGGATGTGCTTCGGCTGCCGTCTTGTCGATGCTGACGATCCGAGCGTGCGCCATGGGCGATCGAAGGATCGCGAGATGCAACATGCCCGGCAGTTCGACGTCGTCGCAGAACTGGCCGAGCCCGCGAACGAGTCGCGGGTCCTCCTTGCGCAGCATGCGCCCGAAACCGGTCGGCTTCTGATCGTTCAGGTTGTTGTCCGGCGTCGGAACAGCGTTCGTGTTCTCTTCCACGCCTGGCTCGGTGATGGTCATGACGCGCTCACTTCCACGGGAGTTTCCTGTTCCTTCTTGGCGGCCCACTGGATGGAACGCACGATGGTCGAGTAGCCGGTGCATCGACAGATCTGGCCACTGATGGCCTCGCGGATCTCGGCTTCGGTCGGATCGGGATTGCGGTCGAGAAGCGCTCGTGCCGTCATCATCATCCCCGGCGTGCAGAAGCCGCACTGCAGGCCGTGGCACTGGATGAAGCCTTCCTGCACCGTGTCGAGCACCCCGTCGGTCTCCATGCCTTCGACGGTGCGGACGTCGTGCCCGCCGGCCATGGCCGCAAGGGTGGTACAACTCTTCACCGGTTCCTCGTCGACCCACACGACACACGTGCCGCAATTGCTGGTGTCACAACCCCAATGCGTACCCGTGAGGCCGAGATTGTCGCGGATGTGGTGCACGAGCAACGTGCGTGGCTCGATGTCACGAGTGACCTCGTCGCCGTTGATGTTCATCGTTACTTCCATAATGCGTTCTGCCATTCCTTCTTGTGAGGCGATCAGTTCGAGTCAGGCCTGGCCGGTGGCGCGGGCGACGGCCTTGCGGAGCGACCGAATGGTGAGCTCCTTGGCGAGGTGAGTCTTGTAGGCAGCGGTGCCGCGAGTGTCGGTCGACGGGTCGGCGTTATCCGCGGCGATCTGGCCGACGAGGGCGTACAGCTCCTCCGACGGTGCTTGACCGCGCAGGGCCGCCGAGATCGGTTCGACATTGGTGAGGTTTGGACCCACCGCACAAAGACCCACGCGCCCATCAGCGATGACATCACCGTCCATCGTGACGGCGGCCCCGGCTGAGGCAACGGCCCAGTCGCCGGCTCGCCGCTCGACCTTGTGGTACGCGCTCGACGAGCCAGGGCGCAGCGGAATGCGGATCTCGGTGAGCATCTCGCCGTCCGCAACCGCAGTCTCGTACGGCCCCCGGTGGAAGTCATGCATCGACACCACACGGTCGCCCGAACTGTTTCGGATGACACACGACGCTCCAACTGCATCGCAGACCGCCGAGAGATCCTCCGAAGGGTCGGCCTGACACAACGAACCGCCAAGCGTTCCCCGGTTGCGAACCACCGGATCGGCGATGACCTTCTCAGCGTCGCGGAAAATTGGCAGAACGGCTGCGAGGTCGTCGCTCTCCAGAAGCTGACGATGCCGGGTGAGCGCACCAATGCGCACTTCGGCACCCTCGATCCGGATGTACTCCAACTCGGCGCTGAGATCGTTGATGTCGATCAAATACTCAGGCGTGGCCAGCCTGAGTTTCATCATCGGCAAGAGGCTGTGGCCCCCTGCGACCACTCGTGCCTCGCTCCCGAGACGCTCCATCAACGCGATCGCGTGATCGACGCTCGTTGCCCGTTCGTACTCGAACGGTGCCGGTACCTGCATGGTGACCCCCTTGTCGTAGCGGCGACCGGTTGGCCACCATCTTCTTCCCCGACACGGACTCAACTCCGAAGCGGGCGACCAGTCAACCGCGACTTCAGCAAATGGTTAAGTTGCATCCATGACCCCCGCTCAGTTGCGTGTGTTCGCAGCGATCGCCCGCCACGGCAGCTCACGGGAGGCCGCAGCCGAGCTCGAAGTGTCCGAAGCTGCTGTCTCAGGCCACGTCTCGTCGTTGCGAAAGGAGTTGGGTGACGAACTGTTCAAGAGAACCGGTTCAGGGATCAGCTTCACGCCCGGCGGACTGCGACTCGCCTCCCGAGCCGTCGAAATGCTCGGACTGCAGGACCAGACCATGCACGAAGTCCGAGCCGCAGGAGACGGCCAGCGCATCTTGCGGATCGCCGTGTCATCGTTGTTCGGCGAAGTCGCTGCGCCCGGCCTGATCGAACTGTTCTCCACCCGGGCCGACGACCTCCAAGTCGAGATGAACGTGAGTTCGCCGGACCAGTTCCCCCGCCTGCTCGCGTCGCGATCGGTCGACGTGACCATGGGGCCAACATCGTCAACGAACCCGGAAAGCATCCGCGTCAAAGAATTCCTCCGCTACCAGATGATCGCCGTCGTCGGGCCGTCGCACGAACTCGCGGGACGCACGGCCGACGCGCGTCTGCTCGCACAACAAACGTGGCTCCTGGGTCCCAGCGCCGTGGATCCGACCAGCGTCGCGTCTCGGATGCTGCGTCGTTACCGCGTGCACGAGTCGAGCCAGCGGATCTTTCAGAACCATTCCGCGCCGCTGACCGAGGCCGCCGCCGGCAATGGCGTCGCGTTGTGTGCCGCACACTCTGTCAGCACCCAGCTCGCCGACGGCCGTTTGAGCCGACTCGAAGCGCCGGGCGTCAACACCGACGGCACCTGGGCTGCTTCCTGGCTGCGCCACGGGGCCACGAGTCCACTCGTCAACGAACTGATCAGATTCATTGGCACACCGCGAGCAATCCAAGCCATGTTGACGGGGAGCGGGACGAACATCGCACGTTTCAAACCGCGCGTCCACGTCACCCTCTGGAGCTGAGCGACTCCAGGCTGACGAAGACGGAATTTCGGACGAACCGCCGTCGACCGCCGTTGGCGAATGGCGAGTCGCCACAATCGTCCGTGGTGCCGAGCTGGTCGATCGGGATGTGTTCGGCAGCGAGCAGCGCGCGGTCTCTGACCGTCTCGGCAGATTCGACGGCTTCGCTGCAGACGTCGATGACGCCGACGAAGACCCGCTGGTTCGGCTTGAGGTTCTGCGCCACCGAGCGGAGCGCAGGAGTCGGATCGTACTGCTCGGGTTGATCGGTCCTTGGTGGTGAACGATATGCGCTGGTCGTCTGCTTCTCGCCTCAGCCCAAAATCCGGCGCGTGACGAGTTCTGCGACTTGCTCCCACTCTCGCCGCGTTGGGAGATGTCCCATTCCGTTGACGAGGTGAAGAGAGCTTCCTTCGATTCCGCTGGCGAGTGCCTGACCGTGAGTGATCGGGAGGAGCCGATCACTTGTTCCGTGCACGACGAGAGCGGGACTGACGAAGTCGCCGAGTTGGTCGAGCGTCGGCCACCCGAAACGAAACGAGGCTGCCATGTGGCGTTCAGCTGCTTCGGGCCGCTCCGCAGCACGTTCAGCGGCGAGTCGCGATTCTTCCTTCATCCAGTCCCGGTCCGATTCGTCCGGCATTCCCATCATCCCCATCAGTACCAACGTCCGATCTGTCGTGCCAAGCGATGTACAGAAGTCCGGTCCCATCCCAGCGTCAGGGTCAGGGCTCATCGCCGCGATGAAGGTCGACGACATCACCCGATGACCGAACCGGCTGACCAGGTCCACGGTGATCATTCCGCCCATCGAGACCGCCACCGTGTGAACACGAGACACGGCCGCCGCGTCGAGCACCGCAACGATGTCGTCCGCAAATGTCGACAGGGTGTACTCGTCGCCTCCGTCGCCGGACAAGCCCGTGTCTCGAGGATCCATCCGAAGCACAGAAGCCCCGGCACCGACCAGTCGGTCGATCAACAGCTTCGGGAACAGGTCGGTCGAGTCGCCCCGTCCCGGAATCAACAGCACCGTTGGGCCGTTGCCGAGTTGCTCCCACCAGAGATCCACCCCATCAGTTGTCGTCACGAACACTCAGTCATCTTCACAGGCACGTAGTAGTGCCCGTTCAGAACCGCTGCGAGCAAAGCGTTCTGGAGCGGGGCCCACAAAGAGGCTTCGACTACGAGCGGGCTGAGGCAGGGCGTCCGTCTGACATTTTCGAGCGGTGCACGGTGTTCGTCGCATCCAAGATCCAGCAAGTTCACGAGCGCGCTGAGAGCACGTTCATCATCAGTCGGGAGCCTTTCCCCATGCAGTCGTCACTCGACTGCTTGCGGGAGTTTCCAGGACCGGATGGGCGGCACGGCGTTCAGTCGATCTCGGGGAGGTAGTCCGATGCGTGATCGCCGAGGAAGTTCCACAGGAGTTGTGCCGCTGGTGTGAGGTGCCCAGGCTCGCGCCGGACCGCGATCCACTGGCGCATGATCGGCGTCTTGTCGACCGGCAGGATCACGAGTCGGCCGTCCTCCAATTCGGCGGCGATCGTGTGGGCCGAGATGAGGGCCACGCCGAGGTTCGCCATCACCGCCTGCTTGATCGTCTCGTTGCTCGTGATCTCCATCACGATCTTCGGTTGGACGTTCGCGCTCGCGAAGAGCAGCTCGGTGAGCTTGCGCGTGCCCGAGCCCTCCTCGCGGACGAGGAACCGTTCGCCGTGGAGGCGCTTCGGCTTGATCG
This sequence comes from uncultured Acidimicrobiaceae bacterium, assembly GCA_963973395.1. Lineage (GTDB taxonomy): Bacteria > Actinomycetota > Acidimicrobiia > Acidimicrobiales > Ilumatobacteraceae > Ilumatobacter. The sequence goes on along the minus strand of CAXBAZ010000249.1, from coordinate 1,294 downwards.
ACGATGCGGTTGCGAGCGGATGTGTCGGTGACGCGATGACGACGTGGGGGTGAGGCCCGAGGACGCGGCTCTCGAGTTCGAGTGCCGAGGGCGGTCGGCCCATGATCGCGATGTCGACGTCGTGATCGGCGATCGCGGCGACCGTCTCCTGGCGGTTGCCGATTCTCAGCTTCACGTCGACGTCGGGATGGGTGTGCCAGAACGCGGCGAGCAGCTTCGGCGAGAAGTACTTGGCGGTCGACACGGCGCCGAGTGAGACCGAACCGACCTTGCCGAGCCGGATGAGGTCGATCGCCTGTGCACACCCGTCGATCTCGTCCTCGATCCGGTCCGCGGCGAGCAGCAACTCCCGGCCGGCGTCGGTCGGTTCGAGGCCGCGCGGCGTGCGGACGAGCAGGGGAACTCCGACGGCGCGTTCGAGCAACTTGAGCTGCTGCCCGATCGCCTGCGCCGTCAAGTGCAGGTTGTCGGCGGCTGCGCTGATCGTTCCGCAGCGCGCGGTCGCGGTCAGGGATCGAAGTTGTTTGAGCGTTGCGTCGTTGAGCACGGCAACAACCTAGACCAAAGTCAACCTTTGGCAGAGGGAAGAATAGTTGATCTTTACTTTCTTCCGGTCGATCGTCACCATGAGGCCTGCCATGGAGACCGAACCGATGACTCGACACACCACCGCCGACCTGAACAGCACGCTGCTCGACTGGGGCTGCCCGACAGACGTCGCCGACGCGGTGCGTGTCCTCGCCGCCGGCGGAGCCCGGCTGGCCGACGCGATCGCCGACCAGCGTTTCCCATCGAACCCACAACCGGACGACGGCGTCGCGCCTGAAGTGCTCAATGGCGGCAACGACGTCGCCCACGCGCTCGATGTCCACGCCCACGACCTCTTCGTCGCAGCGCTCCGCGGGACCTCGACGCGAGCACTGGTCTCCGAAGAGGCACATGAGATCGTCGAGATCGACCCGGACGGCGAGTTGCTCGTCGCCATCGACCCGCTCGACGGCTCGTCGAACATCGCGATCAACGCTCCGCTCGGCACGATCTTCGGTCTCCGCCGCCACGACACGAACGGTCCCGACCTCGAAACCCAGTTCCTGGAAGCCGGGCGCCACATCGTCGCCGCGGGCTACATCATGTTCGGCCCGACGACCGTGCTCGTCCTGTCGACCGGTGCGGGCGTCGCGATGTTCTCGCTCGACCGGCCGACCGGCAACTTCCTGGTGAGCACCGCCGACGTCCGCCTGCCCGCCTGCGGTCGCGAGTTCGCAATCAACGTGTCCAACTATCGCCACTGGGA
>CAXBAZ010000248.1:0-6239 GCA_963973395.1 uncultured Acidimicrobiaceae bacterium | reverse complement strand
GAGCGACGCCGACCCGGTCCGTCCGTCGACGTACGCGGGCAGTGTGAAGTTCTGCATCCACGTGCCGATGCTCGACAGCGACATCCCGATGAACAGGATCCGGAAGCGCGGGTAGGCGAGCGCGGCCCGGGCGGTGCCGGGCGTGTGCCCGTGGGTGAGGGGTGCCGCCGCCGCGCCTGGTGTCGTCATCGGTGTCGTCATCGGTCCGTCATCGGTCTCGACCAGCCGGTCAAGTTACCCGGCAGGGTCCGCGCACCGGGGGTGGGCGGCGCGCGATCGTGGTGGTCCCATGTCACAGCAGCACCGAGCCACGCACCCGCCCGTCACGAACGCCGACACGGCGATTCCCAGCACCGCCGCCGCCACCACCACCACCGGCACCAGCACCGACGCCGGCTGCCGGTCGACGCTCGGCACCTACCCCGAGTGTCCGCTGTGCGGCGGCGGGTTGTTCCCCGAGCACGCCCACTTCAGGTGTTCGGGGTGTGGCTGGCGCGACAGCTGCTGCGACTGATCAACTGTGCCGATGGAGTACACCACCGTCTCGTCCGACGAGTTCGCGGGCCTGACCGGACTCGACGACTGGAGGTTCGCGCTCGGCGCGATCCACGGAATGTTCGCCGCCGGTTCGTACCCGGCGGCGGCCGACTTCGTCGCCGCGATCGTCGGGGCCGCGGAGCGACAGGACCACCATCCGGACATCGACATCCGGTACCCCGGCACCGTCTTCGTCACGGTCACCACCCATGCGGCGGGTGGGTTGACGACGCTCGACGTGGATCTGGCGCGGGAGATCTCGCATCTCGCCGCGGCCGCCGGGATCGCGGGTGACACGGCCCGCAGCGCGTCGATCCAGGTGACCGAGCTGTGCATCGACACGATGGACGAGACGAGGATCCGGCCGTTCTGGGCGGCGGTGCTCGACTACGACGTCGTGGACTCCGACGGGTCGCTCGCCGACCCGCGACGGCAGGGATGGCCGATCTGGTTCCAGCAGATGGACGAGCCGCGCACGGATCGCAACCGGTTCCATCTCGACATCTCCGTGCCCCACGACGTCGCCGAGCAACGCATCGCCGCGGCGATCGCAGCCGGTGGCCGGCTGATCAGCGACGATCGGGCGAAGGCGTTCTGGATCCTCGCCGACGCCGAGGGCAACGAAGCCTGCATCTGCACCTGGCAGGACCGCAACTGACGGCTGGCGCCGACTGACGGCTGGTGCCAGGCACCAACCGTCAGCCGGTGACGAGGTCGGCGAGCATCTCGAGTTGGTCGGCGCGCCCGTTCAGGAGGACGGTGGTGAGGCAGGTCTCGCGCCACGCAGCGAGGTCGTCGCGGATCTTGTCGACGGGTCCCACCAGGGCGACGTCCTCGACCATCGCGAGCGGTATCGCCGCCGCCGCCTCCTGCTTCCTGCCCTCCAGGTACAGCTCCTGCACCCGGGTGGCGACATCTTCCCACCCCATCCGTGCGAACACGTCGAAGTGGAAGTTGGCACCCTTCGCGCCCATGCCGCCGGCGTAGAGCGCGAGCATCGGCCGCATCAGGTCGGCGCACTGCTCGGCGTCGTCGCCGGGGATCACGGTGAGCATCGACGCCACCTCGAACCGCTCGGCCTTGCCGGCGTCACCGGCGGCATCGAACCCGATCTGGAGTCGTTCCCGGTACCACGCGTCCTCCTTCGGCGAGAAGAACAGCGGCAGCCAACCGTCGGCGATCTCGGCTGCCAGCGACACGTTCTTCGGGCCTTCCGCGGCGAGGTAGATCGGGATGTCGTCGCGCAGCGGGTGCACCGTCGACTTGAGCGGTTTGCCGAGCCCGGCACCGTCGTCGCCCGTGTACGGCATGTCGTAGTGCTTGCCGTGGAACTCGACGGTGCCGTCGCGGCGCACGATGTCGCGCACGATCTCGACGTACTCGCGGGTGCGCTCGAGTGGGCGGGGGTACGGCCGGCCGTACCAACCTTCCACCACCTGCGGACCCGACGCTCCGAGTCCCAGGATGAACCGGCCCCCGGACAGGTGGTCGATCGTGATCGCCGACATCGCGGTCGCGGCGGGAGTGCGGGCCGACATCTGCACGATCGACGTGCCGAGCTTGATGCGTTCGGTGTGGGCCCCCCACCACGCGAGCGGGGTCAGACAGTCACTGCCGTAGGCCTCGGCGGTCCAGAAGGAGTCGAAGCCGAGCCGGTCGGCCTCCCTGATCGCTTCGAGTGCGCCGCTGGGCGGCCCCGACGACCAGTAGCCGGTGGAGAGACCGAGTTTGAGATCTGCCATGGGCCTCAGCGTGGCATCCTGGCGTGATGAGCGACGATTTGGTCGTCACCGCATCGGTGCGGATCCCGCGCCACGAGATCGACGTGTCGTTCAGCGCGTCCGGTGGGCCGGGCGGACAGCACGCCAACAAGTCGGCCACACGCGTCGAACTGCGTCTCGACCTGACGACGTCGTCGGCGTTCAGCCGCGCCCAGCGGGCACGAGTGGTCGAGCGGCTCGGCGACGAGATCCGGGTCGTCGCCGACGACGAGCGCAGTCAGCTCCGGAACCGTGCGATCGCCGAGGAGCGTCTCGTCGCCCGGCTCCAGTCGGCGCTCCACGTCCAGCGGCGGCGCCGTGCCACCCGCCCGACCCGCGGTTCGAAGGAGCGCCGGATCAAGGCGAAGAAGGGCCGCTCGGAGGTCAAGCGGCAGCGCCGTCGACCGTCACGGGACGACTGAGTCGGCGCACGGCGTGCACACCCGCGCCGTCATCTCCGGCGTCGTCGACGCCGCGCAGCGTCGGTGTGCGCAGTCTCGTCGTCGTCGGCGCTGGACGCCGGCTGGTTGGTCAGCGGACCGACCGCCGCGACGATCCGGTCGAGGGCCGGGACCTCGCCGGGCTGGTGCCCGTCGATCCTGCGGCGCATCTCGGCGAGGTGCTCGGGCGACGTGCCGCAGCATCCGCCGATGATGCGGGCGCCGGAATCGATCGCGAGGCTCGCGTACTCGCCCATCAACTCGGGGTGACCGGAGTACTCGATCTCGGCGCCGACGAAACGCGGTACGCCGCAGTTGCTCTTGGCGATGATCGTGAGTCCGTCGCGCCGCATCTGCTGGATCGCCACGAGCAGGTCGGACGCACCGACGCCGCAGTTGGCCCCGATCGCGAGGGGAGCGACGGGGAGCTCGGTGAACACGTCGACCAACTCGGGCGGGCGCAGGCCCATCATGGTGCGGCCGGCGGTGTCGAACGACGCCGTCACGGGGTACGGCATCCCGACGGCGATCGCTGCTCGTGCGGCCGCGCGCATCTCCTGGGCGGCCGACTTGGTCTCGATCCAGGCCACGTCGGCGCCGCCCGCCCGGAGTCCTTCGATCTCCTCCGTGAAGGCGGCGATCGCGGCGGCTTCGGTCATCGATCCGATCGGCTCGATCAGCTCGCCCGTCGGCCCGACCGAGCCGGCGACGACGACGGCGTGGTCGGCCGCAGCCGCGACCTCACCGGCGATCTCGGCCGCCCGCTTCGCGATCTCGAACGTGCGCTCCTCGGCACCGTGCAGCGCGAGGCGGAACCGGTTGCACCCGAACGTGTTGGTGAGGATGATGTCGGCGCCCGCGTCGACGAACTGTTGGTGGAGGCGGCGCACCTTCTCCGGTTGGTCGAGGTTCCAGAGTTCCGGTGGTTCGCCGGGACCCAGGCCCATCCCCATGAAGTTGGTGCCGGTCGCCCCGTCGGCGAGCAGCGGGCCGCCGAGTCCGAGAAGGGTGTCGAGCGTCGTGCGCATGCGGTGCCGACGCTACCGCGTGACTCAGGCGAGAGCGTCGAGCGGTGCCACCGTGTCGACCCCGAGGAACTCGGCGACGGGGGCGTTGGTCACGTGACCGGCGTGGGTGTTGAGGCCCAACGCCAGGGCTGCGTCGCGCCGTGCAGCTCCGCCGGCGCCGTGCACGGCGACCTCGGTGATGTACGGGAGCGTGGCATTGGTGAGCGCGTACGTGGACGTGTGGGGTACGGCGCCCGGCATGTTGCCGACGGCGTAGTGCACGACGCCGTGCAGCTCGTAGGTCGGATCGTCGTGCGTGGTCTCACGGATGGTCTCGATGCATCCACCCTGGTCGACCGCGACGTCGACGATCACGGCGCGGGGCTTCATCGCCTTGACCATTTCCTCGTCGACGACCACCGGGGCGCGACCACCGGCGACGAGCACGGCACCGATGACGAGGTCGGCCTCGAGCACCGAGCGTTCGATCGCTCCACGGTTGGAAGCGAGGGTCACGATCCGGCCGCGATGGATCTGATCGACGTACCGGAGCCGGTCGAGGTTCTTGTCGACGAGCACGACCTCGGCTTCCATCCCGGCTGCGATCCAGGCCGCGTTCCAGCCGACGTTGCCGGCGCCGAGCACGACGACCTTGGCGGGGCGGACGCCGGGCGCGCCACCCATGAGCACACCGCGTCCGCCGTTGTGACGTTCGAGGCAGTGGGCGCCCATCTGAGGAGCGAGCCGGCCGGCCACCTCGCTCATCGGAGCCAGCAGCGGGAGCGCGCCCTCCGCGGTCTCCACCGTCTCGTAGGCGATGCCGGTCGTGCCCGCGTCGATCAGCGCCTGGGCGACGCCGGGGTAGGCGGCCAGGTGGAGGTAGGTGAACAGCGTGAGGTCGGAGCGCAGGTACCCGAACTCCTCCTCCTTCGGCTCCTTGACCTTGACGACCATCTGCTGCGACCAGGCGTCGGCCGCGGTCGGCACGATGTCGGCGCCGGCGGCGACGTAGTCGGCGTCGGAGATCGACGCCCCCTCCCCGGCACCGGTCTCGACGAACACCTCGACCCCTCGTCGCTCGAGCTCGCGTACACCGTCGGGCGTCATCGCCACGCGGTGCTCGGCGGTCTTGACTTCCTTGGGGACACCGACGGTGCGGATGACGGGATCGCTCATCGGTCCAGTCTCGCGCCGTGTGTGCACACGGTGTGGGGAAGATGCGTGGCAGAATCGTGTGATGGCCCCCGATTCGAGCGCGCTGGACGCCGTCGACCGCCGAATCCTCGGTGAGCTTCGACGCGACGCACGAATCAGCTGGCGCGAGCTCGGCGAGGCCGTCCACCTCTCGCCGACGTCGGCGGCCGACCGTGTTCGCCGGATGGAGCGCGACGGCGTCATCGAGGGATACACGGTGCGGGTCGCCGAGGCGGCCCTCGGGCGGACGGTCAGAGCCGTCATCGACGTGAGTCTCGGGGCGGGTGTCGAGGTCGACGAATTCGAGCGCCGGTTGGCGCAGCGCGACGAGGTCTCGTTCGCGGCGTACGTCACGGGCACGGCCGACTACTCGATCATCGTCGCCTGCCCGGGCGCCGACGGTCTCGACGCGTTCGTCCGCTGGTTGCGCGCCGAAGCGGGGGTCGGTCGCACCGAGACCAAGATGCTGCTCCGCGTCGTCACCGACTGAACAGGCGCTGTGCTGAACAGGCGCTGTGTTGAACAGGCGCGGGGCTGCGTAAGTGGTCGGCGCGGGTGTTCGCGACGTACACGTCGCAGTGGGCGTGCTTCATCACGTCGCCGGCGACCGAGCCGAGCACACGCGCGAGACCCTGCACCCGCTTGTTGCCGATCACGATCAACCGTGCGTCGAGCCGCTCGGCCTCGTCGCAGATGGCTGTGGCCGGGTCGCCCTGACCGACCGATGTGGTGATGCCGCCGTGGGGGAGCTGGCGGGCCAGCTCGGACAGGAACTCGTCGGCGTCGGCGAGCCAGTCCGAGTGGAACGAGTCACCGCCGACCTTCAAGTCGATGCCGCGTTCACGCTCGGCGCACATGACGAGGTGGAGGTCGGCCCCGAGCACCGACGCCATCTCGGCCGCGATGTCGGCCGCCCTCCGTGCGGTCTCGGATCGGTCGACCCCGACGACGATGCTGCTCATGCTGTGGTCCTCCTGCGCTCGAGTGTGGGACGCGACGACGGGTCTCGACCACACGGCGCAACGGTGGTGACCCGACGGATCTCGTTCGCCTCCGCCAACACAACTCGACCGCGGCCCATGGCGTCAAGAGGTGCGTCCCGTTTCGTGGCTCGCCGACGGGCTCGCGCCGCGTCGCGTCGGCGACTCGTACCAGCGCACCCGTCGCCATCTGATACAACCGCGACATGAAATCGTTCAGGAACTTCGTCAACGGCGAGTGGGTCGATGCAGCGGACGGCGCGACCACCGACATCATCGATCCGACCACCGGCGAGGCGTACGCCACGGCCGCGCTGTCGG
>CAXBAZ010000247.1:0-6241 GCA_963973395.1 uncultured Acidimicrobiaceae bacterium | reverse complement strand
GCCGTATAAAGCGATGTTTGAGGTGTGTGTCGAGCACGATCCCGTCGTCCCACATCACCTCGATGTGCTTGCCGCGGGCCTCGATCGTCTCGACCATCCGACCGGCCTGCGGCACCGGTCCGATCAACTTCGGGGCGTCGAATCTCAACATCGGGTGCCCGATCAGCGCGGTCCTCATCACGCTGGCGGTGCGAGCGATGTCAGCCACCGGCATGCGGTGGAAGGGTACGCGGAATTCGGGGGGTGGGGGTGGATGCCCGGCCGCCCGCTGCCACCACGTCCGTGCGTCGCTACGGGAGTTGACCGACGTGTGCGAGCGCGAGGCGCAGCAGGCGGTCCTGGCCGCCGGTCATCTGGCCGATCACGTCGGTCGTGCACACCTCGGCCGGTGTGAACCAGTGGAGGTCGAGCGCCTCCTGGGTCGGCTCGCAGTTGCCGTCGACCGGCACGATGAACACGAGGCTCACCGCGTGCTGACGGGGATCGTGGTACCCGCTGACGTCGGGGTCGGGGAAGTACTCGGCCACCGTGAACGGCGCTGTCGCGGGTGGGATCCGTGGGAGCGCGAGGGGCCCGAGATCCTTCTCGCAGTGACGCATCAGCGCGTCGCGGATGCGTTCACCGAACTTGACCCGTCCGCTCACGATCAGCCGACTGATCGTGCCGTCGGCAGCCTGCCGGAGCAGGAGGCCGATCTCGGTCACGTGTCCCAGACCGTCGACCCGGACCGGGATCGCCTCCACGTAGACGATGGGCAGCTGGGCGCGAACCTGCTCGAGCGAGTCCGTGGAGAGCCAGGTGGTGTCGGTCGCGGTGTCGATGTTGCTCACGGTGCGCCATCTTCCCAGAAACTCCCCCTACCCGCCCGAATCCTCCGTGTCAGCGGGCGAAGACGGCGGTGGCGAGGTCGATGCCTCGGGTGTCGCCGAGGAGCCCTGCGGCCATGCGGTTCATCACGTAGGCGAAGCTGATCCGGCGGTCGACGTCGACGATCACCGACGATCCACCCCAGCCACCCCAGTAGGCGTATCTCCCCTCGGGCAGGTGCGGCACGGAGTCGGAGTGCAACGCGTAGCCCATCCCGAACCGAACCGGAAGACCGAGCACCTGATCGACTCCGTGCGCCTGCTCCTCGAAGATCTGCTCGATCGTGGCGGGCGACAGGAAGTCGATGCCGTCGAGCGAACCGCCGTTGGCGACGACGGCCTGGATCCGTGCCACCGACCGGGCGTTGCCGTGGCCGTTGGCGGCACCGATGCACGCCTGGCGCCACTCGTCGGTCCAGGCGACGCTCGCCTCCGGCGCCGGGCCGGTGAAGGTCTTCACGACCACACTGTCGGGGTCGAGGGTGGTCGTGTCGATCGGCAGCGGGGGCGGAGGGATCACGTTCGACACGCGATGGAACTCGGACGGATCGAGACCGATGTGGAAGTCCGCCCCGAGCGGACGGGCGATCTCTTCGGCGAAGAAGTCGCCGAGCAACCGTCCGTCGATGCGCCGGATCACCTCGCCGATCAAGTGGCCCTGGTTGAGGGCGTGATAACCCGACGCCGTACCCGGCTCCCACCAGGGTTCCTGTTCGGCGAGCATCGCGGTCGACTTGTCCCAGTCGTAGATGTCGTCGACCGTGACCGGCTGCATCCAGGCGCTCACCCCGGACGTGTGCCCCATGATGTGCCGGACCTCGACGTCGGCCTTGCCGTTCTGGGCGAACTCGGGCCAGTAGGTCGCGACCTTCTCGTGGAGATCGAGACGGCCACGTTCGACGAGCAGCAGTGCGCTCAGGAACGTCATGGTCTTGGTCGTCGACCACACGTTGGTGATCGTGTCGCGGTCCCACGCCGCGGTCCGGCCCTCGTCCACCCAGCCGCCCCAGATGTCGACCACGGTCTCACCCTCGACGGTGACGCACACCGAGGCGCCCACGTCCTCACCGCTGTCGACGTTCGCTCCGAGGATCTCCCCCAGCTGCTCGTACGACGGGTCGGCGGTGCCGTGGATCTCTGCCATGCCGTCAGTGTCGCCGCCCTGTGGCGCCCGTGGCGAACGGAGCGAACCCGGTTCGCTCCGTTCGGGGTGTCGGAGTCGTGGGGTCTGGAACGATGGAGGGGTATGGGTATGCCTGCGAACGTCGACCGTCACGGGGCCGACCTCCTCTCGCTCTACGACGACGCGCTCCCCCAGGTGTACGGCTACCTGCTCCACCGCTGCCGGAACAGCACGGTCGCCGAAGACCTCACGGCCGAGACGTTCATGGCCGCGGTCGAGTCGATCCGGCGCGCGTCGGTCGCCGAGGTCACGACGGGATGGCTGATCGGCATCGCCCGACACAAGCTCGTCGATCACTGGCGTCGCCTCGAACGCGACGCCCGCAACCTCAGAGCGATCGACACGCCGCCTGACGAGGACGACCCGTGGGACGCCGAACTCGACGCCTTCGCCGCCCGAGACACGCTCGAACGGCTGGGGGCACACCATCGTTCGGCGCTCACGTTGCGCTACGTCGACGACCTGGCCGTGGCCGAGGTCGCCGCCGTGCTCGACCGGACGGTGCACGCGACCGAAGCCCTCCTGGTCCGAGCTCGGCGGGCGTTCCGCGACATCTACGAATCACTGCATCCCGACGGCAACGAGGAGGTTCCGCGATGACCGCCTTCGACGCGCTCCGACACGACGACGAGTCCGTCGCCCCGGATCGACGCTTCGCCGCGCGACTCCGGGCCGACGTGGCCGGCGCACTCACACCCGAGCTCCGACTCCCCGAGAGGACCGACACCATGATGAACACACCGACGAATACGCCGACGAGCACGCCGTCGGCCAGCAGGGCGGCCGGGGCTGCATCCGCGCCGTCCAGCACCCTGACGCCGTACATCTGCGTGCACGATGCCGCGGCTGCGATCGACTGGTACCGGGCCGTGTTCGAGGCGACCGAACTCGTCCGCTACGTCGGCGACGATGGGCGAATCGGCCACGGTGAGCTCGATCTCGGGGGTACCGCCTTGATGCTCGCCGACGAGTACCCCGAGGCCGGCGCGGTGAGCCCGCGCTCGCTCGGCGGGACGCCGGTCACCTTGCATCTCCGGGTGCCCGACGTCGACGCGACATGGGATCGCGCCGTCGCCAACGGAGCCGACGCGCAGCGCCCACCCGAGACCCAACCGTACGGAGATCGGTCGTGTACGTTCATCGACCCGTTCGGACACCGATGGATGGTGCAGACGGAGGTGTCGACACCCACCGCCGACGAGATCGAGGCCGGCTTCGGCGGCGCGTTCGAGGTCGTGACGCCGGCACCGGACGCCGACGTATCGTCGGGCAGACCGGATACGCCGATCGAGGTCGGCTACCTCACGATCCCGTTCGACGACACCGATCGAGCCCGTGCGTTCTACGGCGCCCTGTTCGGTTGGGAGACCGAAGCCGGCCGGATGGGCGATGGATACGCCCACGTCGCCAATACGCAGCTTCCGATGGGCATGACCCCCGCCGGCGTCTCGGACCCGGTGCAGCTCTACTTCCGGGTCGACGACGCCGACTCGATGGCCGCGCGGGTCGTCGAACTCGGTGGTCGGGTCGTCGAACAGGCCAGGTACGACTCGGGCATCAGCCTCGACTGCCTCGACGACCAGGACCGAAGGTTCACCCTCTGGCAGCCAGCGCCCGGCTACTGACAACGACTGCCGGATTGCGACCACCGACTGGACCAACTGGGCCGCTGGCACGCAGCACCGGGCTCGCTGAAATCCGTCGCTCGGAACTGTCCTACGCTCCGGCGATGGAGATGCACTTCGCCACCGTGTGGGAATCGATCGCCGACGTCATCCCCGACGCCCCGGCCACCACCAACGGGGAGCGCACGCTCGCGTGGTCGGAGTACGACGATCAGGCTGCCCGCCTCGCCGCCGCCTACACGGCTGCCGGACTCGGGCCCGACTCGAAGATCGCGCTGTACATGTACAACGGCAACGAGTACCTGGTCGCCCAGTACGCGGCGTTCAAGATGCGCGGCGTGCCCGTCAACGTCAACTACCGCTACCTCGACGACGAACTGCGGTACCTGCTCGACAACTCCGACGCCGAGGCGATCGTGTTCCACACGTCGCTCGGTGATCGTGTGGCCCGGGTGGTCGACCGACTCCCGAACCTGAAGCTACTGATCGCGGTCGACGACGGGCCCGCGCCGACCCAGGCCACACCCGCAGCGGCGGTGTCGTTCGACGACGTCGTGGCGGACAACCGACCGATGGAGCGCATCACCCGCTCCGAAGACGACGTCTACATGCTGTACACGGGTGGCACCACGGGGCTGCCGAAGGGCGTCATGTACACGATGGGCGACATCTCCGGCGGCCTCTGCACGATCGGCTTCCAGGGACTCGGGCTCCCGGTGCCCGAGGCGGCCGACGACGTCACCACGATCGTGAGCGGCCTCCACGAACGCGGCGAGAGCTCGGTGTCGATCACCGGCGCTCCGCTGATGCACGGCACGGGACTCTGGCTCGGCGCATGCATCCATCACTTCGCCGGAGGACACGTCGTGACGCTCACGAGCCGCAGCCTCGATGCCGACGAGATGCTCGCGGCGATGCAGCACCACCACGTCACCCACAACACGATCGTCGGCGACTCGTTCTCCAAGCCGATCATCGCGGCGATCGACGCCGCGATCGAGCGCGGCGAACCGTACGACACGACCGACCTGAAGATGATGCTGTCGTCCGGCGTCATGTGGACCACCGAGGTGAAACAAGCACTGCTCGACCGGATCCCCCAGGTGATCCTGCTCGACGCGATCGGTTCGAGTGAGGGTTCGATGGGCAACCAGATCACGATGCGCGGGCTCGCCAGCGAGACCGCCAAGTTCGCCATGAATCCGACGACGAAGGTCTTCAAGGAGGACGACACCGAGGTCGCTCCTGGTTCCGACGAGGTCGGCATGGTCGCGGCGGGCGGGATGATCCCGATCGGATACTTCAAGGACCCCGACAAGTCCGCCCGCACGTTTCGCACGATCCACGGCGTCCGCTATTCGTTCCCCGGCGACTTCGCCAAGGTCGCCGCCGACGGCACGCTGGTCCTGCTCGGGCGCGGCAGCCAGGTGATCAACTCCGGTGGCGAGAAGATCTTTCCCGAGGAGGTCGAGGAGGCCGTCAAACGGGTCGACGGCGTGGTCGACTGCCTCGTGGTCGGCGTCGCCGACGACAAGTTCGGGCAGGCCGTGACCGCCGTGGCGTCGGTGGCCGACGGCGCGGCCGTCACCGAAGCCGACGTGATCGCGTCGGTGAAGTCGGAACTCGCCCACTTCAAGGCACCCAAGCGGGTCGTGTTCGTACCGACGGTCCCCCGGGCACCCAACGGCAAGGCCGACTACCGCACCGCCTCCGAACTCGCCACTGGCGCCCTCACCTGATCAGCGCGTCCGCCAGCTGCGGTGCTCGTTCATCCAGGCGGTCGCGAAGTCGACGATCTCGCGTGAACGCATCAGACGGCAGGTCGTGTTCCCGACCGGGCCGGCGCGCTCCGCGCCGGTCGCTGCGAACGCCTCGCCGATCGTGCCGAAATCGGCAGAATCGTCGTCGAGACAGTCGTACGTGACCCACGTCCGCTCGCCGGCGACCATGATCGGCGACGACTGTGGGCGGTGCACGGCGCCGGCCGGTGCCGATCGTCGTTCGGCCAGGTGCAGCGACGTGTTGTTGGCGTGCGAGACACCGAGCAGCAGGACGTGGCCGTCGAGCTCGTACAGGCGAGCCTGCGGCGAGTGCTCGCCGAGCCCATCGGGCAACCTGTGGTCGTCGGTGACGAAGGCGGCGTTCGGCCCCACGGCCGCGGCCGACACGGTCGGATGTCCGCTGCGCCGTACCTCGGGCACGTGTCGGAAGCACTCGACGATCGCTCCCATGCCGCGGGTCGGGGTGAGCGATGCGTCGTAGGCCGGCATCCCGTCGCGGATCTCGTCACACCAGTCGGCCGGCACCGGCGGGTTCGACCAGGATCCGGGATCGGTCAGATCGCCCGAGTGGGTCGGCATCACGAGGGTGCCGCCCGGCCCGACCGAGTCGAGGAGGGCGAGCACGACGGCATGTGCACCACCTGCGACGTAACCGAGCTTCGAGAGCGAGGCGTGCACCATCAAGGTCATCCCCGACTCGACACCGATCGACCGGAGATCCGCGACCAGCGACGTAGGTGTCGAGGGCCGGTCGGTCGCGTCGATCACACCTCGTTCGTCCATGCC
>CAXBAZ010000246.1:0-6285 GCA_963973395.1 uncultured Acidimicrobiaceae bacterium | reverse complement strand
TGTGGCTGGCCACGATCGGCAACGGCGACTCGCCGTGGCGGCCGTACATCGCCAGGTTCAGGTCGGAGGCCTCGGTCTTGGTGGGCAGGCCGGTCGACGGTCCGCCGCGCTGGATGTCGATGATCAGCAGCGGGAGTTCGATCGCGATCGCGAGCGAGATCGTCTCGCTCTTCAGCGCCACCCCGGGACCCGACGTGGTGGTCACGCCGAGATGACCGCTGAACGCGGCGCCCAACGCCACGCCGACCGCCGCGATCTCGTCTTCGGCCTGCACCGTGCGCACCCCGAACTGCTTGTGCTTGGAGAGTTCGTGCAGGATGTCGCTGGCGGGGGTGATCGGATACGAGCCGAGTGTGACCGGCAGCTTGGCGAGTTGCCCGGCGGCGATGAGGCCCCAGGCGAGCGCCGTGTTCCCGCTGATGCTCGTGTACTCACCGGGAGGCATCTTCGCCGGCCGGACCTCGTACCGGTGACCGACCGCCTCGGTGGTCTCCCCGAACGCGAACCCGGCCTTGAACGCCGCCTGGTTGGCGGCGACGACGAGTTCGTTCTTCTTGAACTTGTCGGCGATCCACTCCATCGTCGGATCTGTCGGACGGGTGTACATCCACGAGACGAGCCCGAGCGCGAAGAAGTTCTTCGACCGGTCGGCATCGCGGGGCTTCACACCGAGTTCGCTGCACACCTCTTTGGTGATCGACGTCATCGGTACCCGTAGCACCCGGTAGTTCGCCACCGTGCCGTCGTCGAGCGGGTTGGCGTCGTACCCGGCCTTCTCGAGGTTGCGCTCGTCGAACGAGTCGTCGTTGACGATCAGCGTGCCGCCCATCTCGAGCCGGTGGAGGTCGGCCATGAGCGCCGCCGGGTTCATCGCGACGAGCACGTTGGGCTCGTCGCCGGGGGTGGTGATGTCATGGTCGGAGATCTGGACCTGGAACGCCGACACACCGTTGACGGTGCCCTGCGGTGCGCGGATCTCGGCCGGGAAGTCGGGGAACGTGGAGAGGTCGTTGCCGAACGCTGCGCTCACCGAGGTGAACCGGTCGCCGGTCAACTGCATCCCGTCGCCGGAGTCGCCGGCGAAACGCACCACGAGTCGGTCGAGAACTTCCGCCTCGGCCGATCCCGACCGGTCGATCGTGTCGGTCATGTCATTCCCCCTTGGCCCGACGCCCATGTCGAGCAGGTCTGTGGCTACCGGTCACCATAGCGATCGTTCCCACGGAATCCGTGACTCGACGTCAGCTCTTGGCCTCCGACCACCGAGTGATGATGCTCGCATCGGCGAGGTACCGCACCTCGCGGTGCGGCGACCACCGGAATGCCGCCTCGTCGAGCGCGGCGTGCAGCAACTCGACCGTCGCCTCCGCCCGGTCGACGGGTACGTGCACGAGCAGCTCATCGTGCAGACACAGCGCGACGCGCGCCCCGAGCGCCCGTCCGCGCGTCCGGACGATGATCGCCCACACCTTGAAGAACTCCGCGGCCGCCCCCTGGATCGTGGCGTTGCGGGCGAACCGGCCGCGGGCGGCGGCGACCCGCCTCGCGCGGTCGATGTCGCCGTCGATCGAGTCGTCGATCCACATCCGCACGCGGCGTCCGCCGACCGTGAACACGTCGTCGCCCGCGCGCCCTGTCGCGGCGGCGGCTTCGAGGAATCCCATCGCCGTGGGATAGGCGCGCTCGAGCCCTCGCAGGGCGTGGGCCGACTCGCCGGTCGTGGCGCCGTACATCGCTCCGAGTACCGCCACCTTTGCGATCGCACGCTCCACACCCAGCCGGTCCGCGACCGGCTGGTACAGGTCGGCGTCCTCGGTCGCCGCGATCAGCGCCGCGTCTCCCGACACCGCGGCCAGCACCCGCGGTTCGATCTGACCGAGGTCGGCACGCACGAACCGGTGTCCGGGTTCTGCCGCCACTGCGGGTCGCATCTCGGCGGGCAGGTTGTGCAAGCCGGCCGACGCCGTCATCCGGCCGGCCGCACCGTCACTGCTGCTCCAGTCGCCGATCAGCCGTCCGTCGCGGACGTGCTCGTCGAGCCAGCGATAGCCGTAGGTGGTCGCGATCCGTTCCGCCTTGCGCCAGGTGAGGAGGGCCGGCACCACGGGATGCGTGTCGCGGTGCTGCTCGAGGCGCCACGCGCGCGTGTCGGGTACGTCGACGGCGACCCGCCGCAGCATCGACTTCACCTCGGCGGGATTGCGGAGATCGACGCGTGGACCGGGTCCGAGATGACGGAGCACGTCGGCGTCGCGCTGCTCACGCAGCCGGTCCTCGTCGGCGGGACCTGC
Source organism: uncultured Acidimicrobiaceae bacterium (assembly GCA_963973395.1). Taxonomy (GTDB): domain Bacteria; phylum Actinomycetota; class Acidimicrobiia; order Acidimicrobiales; family Ilumatobacteraceae; genus Ilumatobacter. The sequence goes on along the minus strand of CAXBAZ010000246.1, from coordinate 3,994 downwards.
GGGTCGGGGACCGACCGCTCCACCGATGATGCGGAGCGCCTCCTGCTCGTCGATCGGCAGTCCGTGCACCGCCAGTTCGGCACACAGGAGTTCGGCGGCCGACTCGCTGTGGGCGGTCGAGACCGCCCGCTCGGGAACGGGACGTTCGGCGAGGCGTTCGAGCTGCCGGTCCGCGATGGCGAGCGCCAGTGCGGCCCAACCGGCCAATCGCTCGGGGTCGCGGCGCCAGCCTTCGCTCACCCATTCCGGTCGCAGGTGCCCGTCGGACCGTACGGGATCGTCGGGATCGCCGCCCTCGTCGGCGTGGTCGCCGAGCAGGTCGAGCTGACCCATCGCCGGCAGGCTCTCGCTCGAGAGTCCGTGCACCCACGCCCAGCACCGGGGGATCGAGGTTCGCCACCCGCCGTGCAGCAACCGGTGGACGGTCAGCACGTCCCAGCAGCGATCGATCGTCACGTCGGCGGCGGCGAGAGGGTCGGAGGTGGTCCGGTCCCACCAGACCCACCGGGGGTGGAACGTGGCGTCGAGCCGGGCGACGGCGGCGACCGGGTCGCTCGTCGCCCAACCGCGGTGACCGTCGGGCACGGCGAGCCCGACACCCACGCCCGGGCGCAGCGCGAGTCCGACACGGTCACCGGGACCGATGTCGTGGCGGGCCAGCCATTCGGCCGCCTGCTCGGCCGGTCCGTCGCTCGATGGTCCGTCGCTCACCGACCCTCCCGTCGTTCCATCGTCGTGTCCTCGCCCGAGCGATCGTAGGCCCACGTCGGGCACACTGATCGCATGCTGTTCGCCGAGCTCGCCGCCGCCTCGGCCGCCAGCGCGGCCACGTCGAAGCGTTCCGAGAAGGTCGCCGCGTTCGCGCACGTGTTCTCGCGGTGTTGGCCCGACGAGGTGCCGGCCGCGGTGGCGTTCGCCACGGGGGAGACGTTGGTGGGCCGACTGGGTGTGGGGTGGGCCACGCTGCGCGACGTCCGACCCGCACCAGCGGCAGAGGCGACGCTGACGGTCGCCGACGTCGACCGTGTCGTCACCGAGCTCGCCGGGGTGTCGGGCGCGGGTTCGTCGGCGCGTCGGCGCGACCTGCTGCACGACCTGCTGGCACGGGCGACCGAGGCCGAACAGCGGATGTTGACGGCGATCATCGGGGGCGAGCTCCGCCAGGGTGCCCTGGCCGGCGTGGTCACGGCGTCCGTCGCCGCCGCCTGCCGGGTGCCGGTGGCGGCGGTGCGGCGGGGGGCGATGCTCACCGGCTCGTTGCCGGTCGCAGCCGGGATCGCCGTGGTCGGCGGGGCCGAGGCGCTCGACCGGATCGGTCTCACCCCGGCCACGCCGGTGCAACCGATGCTGGCGTCGACGTCGACCGACGTGGTGGCGGCGATGTCCGACGTCGGCCCGGCGTCGGTCGAATGGAAGCTCGACGGCGCCCGCGTCCAGGCCCATCGGGCAGGCGGCGTCGTGCGGCTCTTCACCCGCAATCTCAACGACGTGACCGACCGCCTCTCGGGCGTCGTCGAGGTCGTGTCGAACCTGCCGGGCGGCGACCTCGTCCTCGACGGGGAGGTGCTGGGTGTCGACGATGCCGGTGCGCCCCGCCGGTTCCAGGACACGATGGGCGACTTCGGTGCCGACGCGACCGGGGACCTGGCCGGGCGCGGGAGTGGACTGCAGGCGTTCTTCTTCGACGTGCTCCACGCGGACGTGTCGGTGATCGACCGGCCGCTCGGTGAGCGCCGGGCGTTGCTCGCCGATCTCGTGCCGCTCGCCAGCCGACTGCCGTCGATCGAGACCGACACCGCCGCCACCGCGCAGGAGTTCCTCGATCGGTCGATCGCGGCGGGTCACGAGGGTGTGATGGTCAAGGCGATCGACTCGCCCTACGACGCTGGTCGCCGCGGGGGCGCTTGGCGGAAGGTCAAGCCGGTCCACACGCTCGACCTGGTCGTCATCGCCGTCGAGTGGGGTCACGGCCGACGGCAGGGGTGGTTGTCGAACCTGCACCTCGCAGCGCGTGGCGGGGACGGTTCGTTCGTGATGGTGGGCAAGACGTTCAAGGGGCTCACCGACGAGCTCCTGCGCTGGCAGACCGAGCGGTTCCTCGGCCTCGAGATCGGCCGGGGGACGGGAAGCGACGGCCACGTCGTCCACGTCCGGCCCGAGCAGGTCGTCGAGGTCGCCGTCGACGGCGTGCAGGTGTCGACCCGGTATCCCGGTGGCGTCGCGTTGCGATTCGCTCGCGTCCGCCGCTACCGGGACGACAGATCGGCCGCCGACGCCGACACGATCGAACACGTGCAGCGGCTGCTCGCACGGCCGGGTCCACGAACCGACTGAGCGGGCGCGTCGTCCGCGGTCGTCGTGGTACCGCGCGGGTAGGGTCGCACTCCGACATGGCGACACTCCGATTCAGCTTCGGCACGATGGGTTCCGGCAAGAGCACGCTCGCCCTGCAGATCCATCACAACCTCTCGACCCGCCATCTCTACGGTCTGCTGCTGACCCGCCTCGATCGGGCGGGGATGCAGGTCACGAGCCGCTTGGGGGTGGCCGCGCCGGCGATCCAGGTCGACAACGATCTCGACATCCACAAGCTCGCCGTCGAACACTGGCCGATCCACTACCTGGTGTGCGACGAGGTCCAGTTCTACAGCGTCGAGCAGTGCGACCAGCTCGCCCGCGTCGTCGACGACATGGAGGTCGACGTGTACGCGTTCGGCCTGATCACCGACTTCCGTGGACTCCTGTTCGACGGTACGAAGCGCCTGCTGGAGATCGCCGACGAGCGGGTGCCGCTCCAGGTCGAGGCCCGGTGCTGGTGTGGGGCTCACGCCACCCACAACGCTCGAGTCGTCAACGACATGGTCGTGTACGAGGGCGAGACCGTGGTGGTCGGCGACACGGCGGTGCCGGGTGCACAGAAGATGTTCGGCGACACCGTCCGGTACGAGCTGCTGTGCCGTCGCCACTTCCTCCTGGGAGAGCTCGGCGGCTGAGATGGACGCCGGCGACGGCGATCCCGGGGTGCCTCTGGTCAGGTCGTGCGTTCCGCTTCGCGGCAGATCCGGATGATCGCGATGGCCATGGCGATGCCCCCGAGCCGGAGGACGAACGCAGACAGGTCGGCGACGCTGTCGGCGTTGCGGAAGAAGATGCCGACGATCCCGAGCGCCGCGATCACGATCACGACGCCACAGGTTGACGACGGCGTGATCGACCAGCGTGCGAACGAGCACCGTGCCCAGCGCGGCGCAGCCAGCAGCGGGCACCAGCACCATCAGGTTCTGCGGCAGGGAGAGGAACGAGATCTGCTCGATGCGCTGCCACCACAGCCCGTCCTCGAAGCTGCCCTCGGTGATCATGAACGCACGCCGCACCTGCCACATGATGAACCCGACGTAGGCCAGCACGAACAACCAGCCGGCCGTCACGAGCGCCTTCGCCCACCGCAGTCGTTCGAGGTCGCTCACGCCGTGTGTCTACCAGGCGGTCGACGCGTCGCACGCGGTCGGCGCGCCGACGCCGGGCTCCGCCGCGGATGCCCGGTGGCACGTCGCGGCACGTGGCGGCGCGCCCCGGTTGGCCGCTCCTACCGACCGGTAACTACCATGGTCGCATGACTGAAGCAGTGATCGTTGCCGCCACCCGGAGCCCGATCGGTCGGGCGGTCAAGGGCTCGCTCGTCGATCTGCGCCCCGACGACATGTCCGCCCAGATCGTTCGTGCATTGATGGACAAGGTGCCCCAGGTGTCGGCCGGCGACGTCGAGGACCTGATCATGGGGTGCGGCCAGCCCGCCGGCGAGGCCGGCTTCAACATCGGTCGTGTGACCGCCGTGCTCGCCGGTCTCGACGACGTCCCGGGTGTCACGGTCAACCGATACTGCTCGTCGAGCTTGCAGACGATCCGAATGGCCGCCCACGCCATCAAGGCCGGCGAGGGCGACTGCTTCATCGCGGCCGGCGTCGAGGCGGTCAGCCGCTACGGCAACGGCGCG
>CAXBAZ010000245.1:0-6316 GCA_963973395.1 uncultured Acidimicrobiaceae bacterium | reverse complement strand
GCGATCACCGACGTCGGTGGGGCCGTCGTCGCAGCCGGACTCGACACCGCCGTCGGCGTCGTCGGTTCCCTCAACCCGTTCGACTAGAGGAGACACGATGGACACGACCTTTCCGGCGGCGACCTTCACCGCGACCCGCGATGGGTTGTTCGGCCCGGACCCGCTGGCCGGTTCGGCCGAGATCGCACGACGTGTGTGTCGAACCGCCGAACGGACGGTCAGCGTGTTGGCGGTCACGTCGATCAGGATGCGACGGATCGACGGTTGGCTCGGCCGAACCGGATTCGTCACCCACGCCGCAGCAGACGACCCGGGTCTGCCGCTGCTCGGTTCGGTCTGCGATCGCGACCGGTGGCCGGCTCTCGTCCGGGAGATCGCCGGGTCGCTCGTCGGAGACATTCCTGATCGTCCGGCCGACGCGTCGTTCGAGCTGCCGTCGCTGCGCGGCCTGACGCCGGCGTCGCTGCCCGGTGTCGTCGACTGGATGGTCGTGGTCACCGCAGCCTCGACCCACCACGAGCCGAGCCGCCTGGCGATCGCGGCCGCGGACGGTCTGGTGCTGGGCGAGGTGGTCGTCCTCGACCGCCCGGTCCGGCTCGATCCGATCGAGCCCGCTCGACTCGATGCGCGACTGGCGGAACTGGTCCGGGAACCACCCCGATCGATCCGCGACCTCCTCATCGGCGACTGACGGCGCCTCGCCGCGCGGTACTGCCAGACTGGTCGGATGCAACCGACCTCGACGCCGAGCGGTGAACGATGGAACGTGAACATGCCGGCGGTGATCGGTGTCGTCTTCGTCTTCCTGGTCGGCGTCGTGATCTGGGTGATCGCCTCGTCGGGCGACGGTGACGATGCCGGGTCGGTCGTCGGTCCGGACGACTCCCAGGTCACCACGAGCCCGCCGCCGACATCCGACGGCATCGGAACGACGACCGCGCCCACCTCGGCACCCACGACGGCGGCGCCGAGCACGACGGTCGCACCGAGCACTGCACCGACCACAACTTCAACCACCGCACCGACGACGACACCGCCGGTGACGGCAGCACCAGATGCCGGCGACGATGCGGTTCCGGGCGATCTCGGCGTCGCCGGCCGAGCGATGCAGCGCCCGCCCTGCGACGGCAGCTACATCACCGTGTTGGCGTCCGCGATCGGTGATCAGGCCTCGGCGGCCGGTATGGCAGCGGTGCTCGAGCAGTACCCCGGGTCCAACTACCTGCGCACCGATCAGTCGTGTCCGTCGCTCAGCCCGTCCTCGGGTGGTGAACCGATCTACGTGGTCTTCTTCGGTCCGTTCGCATTCGACTCCGACGCCTGTGCTGCTCGCGCGGACGGCCCGGACGACGCGTATGCCCGGCAGCTGAGCGACGACGTGGGACCCGATCACTCCGTGACCTGCGCCTAACCGCACCACGATCCTCGGCTCTCGATCCGGGGAGTTCTCCCCATGTTCGCGACGGACGCCCGACGCGACGATGGGCCGGTGGAATCGTTCGCCGTCGTCACGGCCGAGGTCGACATCCCGTCGTCCGTCGGGGTATCCAGCAGGTTCGCACGGGTCCTCGCGCGGATCGACCACCCGAACCCGTCTGCCGGCCGTGTGGTCGAGCTCGTGGTCGAGCGCATGGGCGGCAACGGCCCCACCGCACTCGACCGCGCCGGAGACGGATCGTGACCTTCACCCGCTTCGCGCCCGGCCCCGGCACGGCCTACATCACCGAAGGAGTGCTCGCCTTGAGCGACGCAGCCGGGGTCGACGCCGAACTGATGCAGCTGTGCGCCACGGTCACCGATTGGTGTGCGTTGGCCGATGGCGCCCGTGCGCGCCAGGTCACGGCACTCGTGCAGCACGACACCGACCGATTGCGGTTGGCGGTGGCCGACGGTGCGTCGATCGTCGTCGAGACCGCTGCCGGTGCCGTCACCTTCGACGGCACCGATCCGTGGGCGACCGACACCGTCGAACGCGCTCAGGTGGTCACACTGGTCTCCCGGGCGGGTCCGGGCGGTAGCGCCGACTTCAGGGTCGACGGTGGGGTCGTACCTGCCGCGCTCGTCACCCGGCACCTCGCCCCCGCCGCCGTCACCGAGCACGATCCGTTCGAGCTGCTGTTCGGAGCCACGGTCGACCGGTCGGTCGAGGCGGCCGCGGTCCGGAGCGACGCCGACGTCGCCCCGGTTCGCGCCGCGGTGTGGGTGCTGGTGTTCCACACCGGTGAACGGGTGGTGGTCGACCGCTCCGTCGTGCTCGGCCGCCACCCGCGCCGGATCGACGAAGCCATGGACGGACCACGTGCCCGCCTCGTGCGACTCCCGTATCCCGGCGTCTCGCGTCGACACGCCGCGATCCGGCTCGGGCGCACGACCGTGAGCATCGAGGACCTCGGCTCGGCCAACGGGACGACGGTCTCGTCCCCCGCCCGCCCGACCACCGAGCTCCGGCCGGGGTGTCCCGTCGACCTCGCGATCGGCGACGTGATCGACCTCGGTCACGGCGTGTCGTTCGTCGTCGAGGTCACCGCATGACACAGTTGCCGGATCGAACCCTGATGCACGAGCTGTCGCAAGGAGGCCAGCCGACTTCGATGACCACCCCAGCCACCCCAGCACGTCACGGGCCACGACCCGAGATCCACTTCTGCGGCGACGTCGCCCCGGTCGACCACGAACCGTTCACGATCGGCCGTGACGCCGACTACGTCGTCGAGGACGACAACCGCTTCCTGCACCGACAGTTCCTGAGTCTGTCGACGACGCAGGGCGTGTGGCTGTTGGCGAACGTCGGCACCCAGCTCACCGCAACGGTCTCCGACCCCGACGGGCGGCTGGAAGCGTTCCTGGCGCCGGGTGCGGTGCTGCCGCTCGTGTTCGACGAGACCCTGGTTCGGTTCACTGCCGGCCCGACGTCGTACGAGTTCGCGATCGTGCTGCCCGACCCGGCGTTCGTGGCTGCCCAGATCGACGAGAACGACAGCGGCGACACCACCGTCGGTCGTGCCGTGATGACACCGGATCAACTCCGGCTGATCCTGGCCTTGGCCGAACCGGCGTTGCTGGGGGTGGCGCGCGGGAGCACGGCGCTGCCGACCTCGGGCGAAGCGGCGCGCCGTCTCGGCTGGACGACCACCAAGTTCAACCGCAAGCTCGACAACGTCTGTCAGAAGCTGGCGGCGCAGGGAGTCCGCGGTCTGCACGGCGAGCCCGGACGGCTGGCGTCGAACCGTCGCGCTCGCTTGATCGAGTACGCGCTCGCCGTTCGGTTGATCACCCGGGCCGATCTGGGGCTGATCTCCCCGGCGTCGCTCGGTCTCGAATCGGACTCCGACGACGACAACGGCGCCGACGGCGACGGCCACGCGTCCCACGACCGGACCTGACCCGCCGTGCATCTGCGGCTCCGCCTGTCGACCGATGGACACGTCGACGACGTGTCCGTCGACGTCGCACCCGATGCGACCATCGGCGACCTCGCTGCAGCGCTGTTCGTCGACACATGCGGCGACACACCGGTCGGCACATCCGCCGACACACCGGCGGCCGACGTCGGCTTGGTGATCGACGTCGACGGTCCGGATCGGCGAGTCGTTCCGGCGTCGACGCGCATCGACGGTTCCGGCCTCCGGTCCGGCAGCGCGATCGCGCCGGGCATCGCGTGCGGCCCGCCGGCGTCAACGGCCATCGTCGCCACGCTCACGATCCACACGGGGCCCGACGCACCCGCCGATCTCCCGCTGCCCGGTGGACGGAGCTCGATCGGTCGTGGTCGAGACCGCGACATTCGCCTGACCGACCGACTGGTCAGCAAGCGGCACGCCCACATCGTGGTCGGCGATGTGGTCGAGATCGTCGACGACTCGTCCGCCAACGGCATGACGATGAGTGGGCGCAACATCGATCGGGCGGTGCTGCACACCGGTGATCGCGTGCGGCTCGGTGACACCACGATCTCCGTCGCTCACCACGCCCGCCGCGCCGGCCGCACGCCCGCCCACGCCAACGAGGTCCCGTTCAATCGGTCGCCCCGCCTCGATCCGCCGTACGAGGGCGTGGTGCTGGTCGCCCCCGCACCGCCGCAGAGACCGCAACCACAACGGTTCCCGATCGCCATGGTGGTCGCACCGGTCTCGCTGGCAGCTGTGCTCTACGTGTTCACACAGAACATCCTCTCGATCCTGTTCTTCGCGCTCAGCCCGGTCCTCATCGTCGGCAGCTGGTTCGAGAACCGCTCGGCGAACCGCAAGCAGGTCGCCACCGAGACGGCGCAGTTCCGCAGTGACCTCGCCGACCTGGCACAGCAGCTCGAGTACGCACACGTTCTGGAGCGACGGTCGCGGCGTCGTGAACACCCGAGCGTCGTCGAGCTGATCGAGGCGGTCGAGGCCAGATCACCGCTGGTCTGGACCCGGCGTCCAGAGCACACTTCGTTCGGCCAGGTGCGCCTCGGACTCGGCACCCGACCATCGCGGAACGTCGTGGAGATGCCGACGTCGAACGCAACCCTGCCCGGATTGTGGCGCGAGCTCACCGACACGGTCAGCCGGTTCACCGATGTCGCCGGCGTTCCGGTCGTCGCCGACCTGCGGTCGAGCGGCAACGTCGGCGTCGGAGGACCGAGGGTGACGGCCGAACCCGTGATGCGGGGCTTGCTGGTGCAGTACGTCGGGCTCCACTCGCCGGCCGAGTTCGAGCTCGCGGCGTTCATCCACGGCGACGGCTGGGAGTGGTTGAAGTGGTTGCCCCACACGTCGGGCTCCCGCCTGGCGTCGAACGCCGCCGATGCAGCAGCGCTTGCCGCACGGCTCGAGACGCTCGTCGACGAGCGTCTCGCGGAGCGCACCTCCGACGACGACCCGGCGCCGCTTCCACTCGTGCTGGTCATCGTCCACGAGGATGCGCCGGTCACCAGGTCGCGACTCGTCCAGCTCGCCGAGCGCGGACCAGCCGTGGCGGTGCACGTCGCGTGGTTCGCGGGCGACGTCGAGCGTGTCCCAGCGGCATGTCGCACGTTCGTCGAACTGGACGCGAACACCGGACGGGGTCGGGCCGGGTTCGTCCAGGACGGTCGAGCGGTGGCGGATCTCGCGGTCGAGCCGGCGGGAGCGGCGGCTGCGACGCGCCTCGCCCGGACCCTCGCTCCGATGGTCGACAGTGGTGCACCGGTCGACGTCGCCACCGATCTGCCCCGATCGATCGCGTTCGTCGATCTCATCGGGCACGAGATCGCGTCGGCGCCCGATGCCGTCGCCGACCGCTGGCGCGAGAACGGGTCGCTGCCGGGATCGTCGCCGCCGCGCCGCGGCGACCCCGGGCTCCGTGCGCTCGTCGGCAGCACGGCCGACGGGCCGTTCCATCTCGACCTGCGCACGCAGGGGCCACACGCGCTGGTCGGCGGCACGACCGGATCCGGCAAGAGTGAGTTCCTCCAGAGTTGGATCCTCGGGCTGGCGACCGACAACAGCCCAGGACGGGTGACGTTCCTGCTCGTCGACTACAAGGGCGGCGCGGCGTTCGCCGAATGCGTCGAGCTGCCGCACTGCGTCGGTCTCGTCACCGATCTCAGCCCGCATCTGGTCCGGAGGGCACTCGCGTCCCTCGACGCCGAGCTGCGGCACCGCGAGCGGTTGTTGCACGGCAAGCGCGCCAAGGACCTGCTCGAACTCGAACGGCGCAGCGACCCCGATTGTCCCCCGAGTCTGGTGATCGTCGTCGACGAGTTCGCGGCGCTCGTGGCCGAGGTGCCCGAGTTCGTCGACGGCGTGGTGAACGTCGCCCAGCGCGGTCGATCGCTCGGCCTCCACCTCGTGCTCGCGACACAACGCCCCGCCGGCGTCGTCAACGACAACCTGCGGGCCAACACGAACCTCCGCGTCGCATTGCGGATGGCCGACGCGGGCGACTCCGACGACGTGATCGGTACGAGCCGGGCGGCAGGGATCGACCCCGAGGTGCCCGGACGTGCGATCGTCACGGCCGGGCAGGGGCGGGTGGTGGCGTTCCAGGCCGCGTATTCGGGCGGGCGGCACGCCGGGCGGCACGAACCGCCCCGGATCGAGCTGTCGTCGCTGCGCTTGGGTCTCGGGCAGCCCCGGAGCGATGTCCACCCCAGGCGTGAGTGCGCCGACCGGAGCGACGGCCCGACCGACATCGAGCGCATCGTCCACACGATCGGTGTGGCCTCGTCGCGGCTGGGCATCGACCCCCCGAGACGGCCGTGGCTGCCCGAGCTGGCCGAGCGGTACCGTCTCGAAGCGCTTCCGACCGAACGCAGTGACGCCGCCGTCGTGTTCGGTGTCGCCGACGTCCCCGACCA
>CAXBAZ010000244.1:0-6318 GCA_963973395.1 uncultured Acidimicrobiaceae bacterium | reverse complement strand
TTCGTGATCCTGCCGCAGGCGTTCCGGATCGCGATCCCGTCGATCATCAACCAGTTCCTGAACCTGACCAAGAACACCTCGCTGGCCGTCGTCGTCGCCTATCCCGATGTCACGCAGGCGATCCGGACCGCGATCGGCAACGGCCAACCGGCGACCCAGATGATCCTGGCGCTGATGATCGTGTACCTCACGTTCTCGCTGCTCACCTCGTTCGTGCTCAACATCGTCAACCGACGATTCCAGTTGGAGGCGAGGTGACGTCATGAGCGGCGCAGGTGAATGGGGGCACACACTGCCACCCGAGCAGATGACCGGCGACGTCGCTCACGCGCTCGCCGAGGCCGACGCCCCGCGGCACAGCGACACGACCCCCCGCGAGTGGGTGAAGGACAACCTCTTCACCAACTGGTACAGCGGGCTCTTCACGATCGTGTTCAGCACCGTCGCGCTGGTGCTCGCGTTCTTCACCGCGAGGTTCGTCTTCGCGACCGGGCAGTGGGAGCCGGTGCGCGTCAACCTCGAGTTGTTCATGGTCGGACGCTTCCCGAGGGAAGAGCGCGACCGGCTCGTCATCAACCTGCTGCTGTATGCCGGCGCCGCCGGCCTCGGGATCGGATGGACCCGAGCGCGGGCACGCGACCGAGCGATCCTTGCCGGAACTCCGTACGTCAAGTCCGAACCTCGCGAGCTGCTGTCGAGCTACTGGGCGCTGGCGGCCTTCGTGCTCGCGCTGATGATCGTCGGGGTGCGCACGATCGGTCCGTGGCTGCTGCTCGCCGGAGCGATCGTCGCGTTCGCCGTCGGCTTCGTCTGCGCATCCCGAGCTCCCCGGAGTCTGCGAGCAACCACGTTGAGCCTCGCCGGCCTCGTCGGCGTGGCCGGGTTCCTCACACTGAGCGGCACCCACGGGTTCGCGTGGATCTTTCTCACGCTCGCGCTCATCCCGGTGATGTTCGACGTGATCGGCCGCGGCAGCGACCGCCTGCCCGATGCCGTCGGCTGGGTGGCGGCGATCGTCACGATGACCGTCGCCGGCTTCCTGGTGGTCGACCGGGGATTGAACGTGTTCACCGTGCTCGTGGTCGCACTCGCCTGTGTCGCGTTCGTGGCGTGCGGCATCGGCAACGCCGCGACCAGCGTCCAGATCGGCTCGCTCGCGATCGTCGCCGTCGCGACCTGGCAGATCGGCGAGGCGCTCGACGTCGGCAACATCGACTGGATCGAGTGGGGCGGGCTGTACATGAACCTCGTGGCCTCGGTGGCCGCGATCGTGCTGGCGTTCCCGCTCGGCCTGCTGCTCGCCCTCGGCCGACGGTCGAGCCTGCCGGTGGTGCGCTGGATGTGCACGGTCTACATCGAGATCATCCGCGGTGTGCCGCTGATCACGTTGCTCCTCATGGCACGGTTCTTCCTCGGGTTCTTCCTCGACACCGACAATCCGCTGTCGTTGCCGACCCGTGCGATCGCCGCCATCACACTCTTCTCGGCCGCCTACATCGCCGAGATCGTCCGCGGCGGGCTGCAGGCGGTGCCCCGGGGGCAGACCGAGGCCGGACAGGCACTCGGCCTCGGTGCGCCGGCGATCACCCGCCTGCTCGTCCTGCCGCAGGCGCTGCGGGCCGTCATCCCGGCGATGGTCGGCCAGTTCATCTCACTGTTCAAGGACACGACCCTGCTGTTCATCATCGGCGTGCTCGAGTTCCTCGGTGTGCGCGACGTCGTGCACGCCCAGGCCGAGTTCCAGAACGTCGGCATCGCCGAGACGCTGGTGTTCGTGGCGTTCGGATTCTGGGCGATCTCGTTCACGATGTCGCGCGAGAGCCAGCGGCTCGAACGCTTGCTCGGAATCGGCACGAGATGACCAGCGACCACCCGCCCAGCGACCCACCGCCCGCCGACCGACGGCAAGGAGACCATTTCATGAGCGACGCCACCAGCACCACCGACACCGTGTTCGCCGACGCCACGCAGATGATGGGCACGTCGGGCGAGGTGATGATCGAGGTCGACGCGGTCGACAAGTTCTTCGGCAGCTTCCAGGCGCTCAAGAACATCTCGATGCGCGTCGGACTGCAGGAGGTCGTCGTGGTCATCGGCCCGTCGGGCTCGGGCAAGTCGACGTTGATCCGTTGCATCAACCGGCTCGAGAAGCACGACCGCGGCCGCATCGTCGTCGGCGGCGTCGAACTCGGCGACGACATCCGCAACATCCAGGAGATCCGACGCGAGACCGGGATGGTGTTCCAGTCGTTCAACCTGTTCCCGCATCTCACCGTGCTCGACAACATCACGCTGGCCCCGCGCCAGGTGCGCAAGATCCCGAAAGCCGAGGCCGACACCACCGCGATGGAGTTGCTCGAGCGGGTCAAGATCCCCGAACAGGCGCACAAGTACCCCGGCCAGCTCTCCGGCGGTCAGCAGCAGCGGGTGGCCATCGCCCGTTCACTGGCCATGAAGCCGAAGGTGCTGCTGTTCGACGAGCCGACCTCCGCGCTCGACCCGGAGATGATCAAGGAGGTGCTCGACACGATGAAGGACCTCGCCAGTGAAGGCATGACGATGATCGTCGTCACCCACGAGATGGGGTTCGCCCGCGAGGTCGCCGATCGTGTCGTGTTCATGGCCGACGGCGAGATCGTCGAGGTCGGCAACCCCGAACACTTCTTCACCAACCCCCAGGAAGAGCGCACCAAACTCTTCCTCTCCCAAATCCTCTAGCTGAGCCGGGCCGGATCGCCCGCTGGCTGCGTTGCGTTTCACCGCTCGTTGCCCAAAGGCAACTCGGGTTCACCGCGCCTTGCCAGCGAACGATCCGATCCCGGCTCAGTATCCAAACAATGAGGGGTGGGTCGGAGCGGGAGGACCCGCGTGACGCGGTCGGCACAGCTCCACACTTTTCGGCTTCTGAGCCGGAATCGAGGTGGTCGAGCGCAAGGCGCGGCGAGCCCTCTCCATCTTTGGATGGAGAGCGGCGAGACGGAACGCCGCGATCGGCCGCCTCGGTCCGGCTCAGCGGCTCTGGAGGGCGGTGATGAGTTTGGGGAGGACCTTGTGGACGTCGCCCACGATGCCGAGGTCGGCGACACCGAAGATCGGTGCCTCCTGATCCTTGTTGATCGCGATGATGTTCTTCGAGCCCTTCATGCCGACCATGTGCTGGGTGGCGCCCGAGATGCCGGCGGCGATGTAGACGTCGGGCTTGACGACCTTGCCGGTCTGGCCGACCTGCATCGAGTACGGCACCCAGCCGGCGTCGACGATCGCGCGCGACGCACCCGGCGCACCCTTGAGCAGCTTGGCGAGCTGTTCGACCATCTCGAACTTGTCGGCCTCGCCGAGCCCACGGCCACCCGAGACGACCACGGCCGCCTCGTCGAGCTTCGGACCGAGCGTCTCTTCGACGTGGACGGCGGTGACCTTGGCGCCACCGGTCGCACCCAGATCGGGCACCGGCGCCGAGACGACTTCGCCCGCACCTGCATCGCCGGCCGACGGCTCGAACGACTTGGGACGGAACGCCGCGAGGTACGGGCCACCGGCGGTGAACGTGGTGGTCACCAGCTTCTCACCACCGAAGATGGGCGTGGTCACCTTGACCGAGTCGCCGTCGATCTCGACGTCGGTGTTGTTGGTGAGCACCGTCTTGTCGAGCTTCACCGAGAGGCGGCTCATCACGTCGCGCCCGCTGTAGTTCTGCGGGAACATGATCAGGTCGGGCGTGTCGCCGCCGTCGATGACGGCCTGCATGGCCGCCGCGCCGGCGGCTCCCGGCAGGTTCCCGTCGAGATCGCCGGTCGAGTAGACCTTCGCCGCGCCGTACTGGCCGAGCTCGGCGGCGATGCTCTCGCCGTCGCCGACCACGAAGGCCGAGACCGTACCGAGGCCGCGCGCCTTGGTCAGCAGTTCGAGGGTCGCCGAGGTCGGCGCTCCGTCGGCCGCTTCGGCGAAGACCCAGATGTTGTCGATTCCCATGGTGTCGTTTCTCCTGTCGTCGCTGTCTCGGCTCAGATGACCTTGAGGCCCTCGAGGAACTCGATGATCTTGAGGTGCGCTTCGCCGTCGTCCTCGACGACCTCGCCGGCTTCGCGGGCCGGGGCCTGCGCCACGTCGACGATCTCCTGACCGGCGCCGGCCCAGCCGACGGCGGTGACGCCCAGATCGGCGGCGGTGACGGTGTCGACCGGCTTCGACTTGGCGGCCATGATGCCCTTGAAGCTCGGGTAGCGAGGCTCGACCACGCCGGCGGTCACGCTGACGACGGCCGGTGTCGGGCACTCGACCTCGTCGTAACCCGTCTCGGTCTGGCGGTTGACCTTGACGGTGCCGCCCTCGATCGTGATGCTCTTCGCGAACGTGATCGACGGGAGGCCCATGACCTCTGCCATCTGCTCGGGCACGGTGCCGGTGTAGCCGTCGCTCGACTCGGTGGCGGTGAGCACCAGGTCGGCGCTCTCGACCCGCTCGATGGCCTTGGCCAGCACCTTGGCGGTGCCGAGGGCGTCGGAGCCGGCCAGGGCCTCGTCGCTCACGAGGATGGCCTGGGCGGCACCCATGGCCAGCGCCGTGCGCAGACCCCCGACCTCACCGTTGGGAGCCATGGAGACGAGGGTGACCTCGCCGCCGCCGGCGGCGGTGACCAGCTGCAACGCCATCTCGACGCCGTAGCTGTCGGACTCGTCGAGGATCAGCTTGCCCTCACGCTTGAGGGTGTTGTCGGAAGGGTCCAGCTCGCCCGGCTGGGCCGGATCGGGGATCTGTTTCACACACACGATCACGTTCATGGATTCACAAGCTACCGACCGGTCACTTCGGCACCCAAGCCGGACCCCAGAAACCCTCGGGAAAGCCGGGCCCATTCGTCACACTGATACCGTCACGCGTCGTGCGGATCCTGCTCGTGGTCAACTCGTTCGCCTCGTCGGTGACCGCCCGCAACACCGTGGTCGTCCACCGGCGGTTGGCGCGGGGCCACGACGTCGAGGTCGTCGAGACCAACCGCCGCGGGCACGCCACCAGGTTCGCCCACGATGCCGCCCGGCGTGGGGTCGACGTGGTGATCGGGTTCGGTGGCGACGGCACGCTGAACGAGGTCGCGACCGGCATCGCTGGGACCGACACGGCGCTCGGTGTACTACCGGGCGGCTCGACCAACGTGTTCGCGCGCACACTCGGGCTGCCCAACGACCCGGTCGCCGCCGCCGAACTGCTCGCCGGTGGTCTCGACGCTGGTGATCTGCGCCCGATCGGGCTCGGGCGCGTCAACGGCCGGTTCTTCTGCTTCCACACCGGCATCGGCTTCGACGCCGCCGTCGTCAGCGCCGTCGAACGCCGGGCGTCGCTGAAGCGCTGGCTCGGGCACCCGCTGTTCATCTGGGCCGGCGTCACCACGTGGGCCCGTGGCTACGACCGGCACGAACCTCACTTCCGTCTCGAGGCCGACGGACGCGATCCCATCGACGACGGCTACTTCTCGATCGTGCTCAACACCAACCCGTACACGTACCTCGGCAACCGGCCCCTCGACCTCTCCCCCGCGGCGACGCTCGACCGTGGTCTCGTCGTCGTCACCTTCCGCACGATGCGGGTCACGTCGATCCTGCGCGGACTCGGCTCGGCCCTGGGCGGCGGCGGCGTGACCGCCAGCGACGACCTGGTCGAGTGGCGCGATGTCGACCGGTGCGTCGTGTCCCACGCCGAGCCGTTCCCGTACCAGCTCGACGGCGACTATCTCGGCAACGTCGACAGACTCGAGTTCGACCACGTCCCCGATGCGGTCCAGCTGGTGTTCCCCGCTCGGGCCGACGGCGGTTCAGCCTGACGTTCCGCTCCGGACGGCGAGGGCCACGTCCGGCACGTTCGTGCAGATCCCGTCGACGCCCCAGGCGATCAGTTCGCGCAGGCGCGCCGGGTCGTCGCACGTCCAGGTGTTGACGTCGAGTCCGGCCGCGTGCGCCGCCCGCACGGCGTCTGAGGTGAGGTACCGATCCCACGGATGGACCGCGGCGTGGCCGGTGCGCGCCGTCGTTTCGATGACCTGCGGGGTGGCCGGCCCGACCAGCCACGCCGTCGGCACGCTCGGTGCGAGTCGTCGGCAGACGTCGACCGTGGCGAGTCGGAACGACGAGATCAACCAGCGCGAATGTGGCAGGCCGGCGACGAGGACGCCGACGACGCGGTGCGCCACCCAGTCGGTCGGGTCGAAATCCGGCTCGTTCGGATCGTTCTTGATCTCGATGTTGACGAACATGCCCCCACAGGCGCCGAGCGCGGCGTCGAGGGTCGGTACGTGGTCGGGCAGCTCACCGGCCGGAACGGCTC
>CAXBAZ010000243.1:0-6324 GCA_963973395.1 uncultured Acidimicrobiaceae bacterium | reverse complement strand
CAGGACTTCAGCGCCGAACTCTGCGTCTGACCGACGCTTCCGGAGTTGCATGCAGCAAGCATGCTAGCATCATGCGGATGAGCAACGTGCAGGTGAGGAACGTCGATCCGGAACTCCATGATCAGCTGCGAGCACGTGCAGCCGCCGCCGGGGTACCGCTCGGTGAGTACGTGCTGGAACTGATCCGGCGCGACCTGCGGCGACCGTCCCGACACGACTGGCTCGCGCACGTGCGCTCGCTGCCGAGCATCGGCCGCGAGGTCGACGTCGTCGGGGCCCTCGACGAGGCCCGAGCCGAACGATGATCGCCGTCGATGCGTCGACGATGATCCAGCTCCTGACCAACGCTCCGGGCAGCTCGGGTATCGCAGCTCTGCTCGACGACGACATCGCCGCACCCGAGTTGCTCATCGCAGAGGTCACCCGATTCCTCGCCCGACTCGAACGTCACGGCGAGCCGGTCGAACCGGCTCGCCGCGCCCTGGCCGCCGCCTCGATCGACTACCTCCCGACCTGGCCGCACGCCGAGAGGATGTGGGAGCTCCGCCACAACGTGTCACCGTACGACGCGTGCTACGTCGTCGTCGCGGAGAGGATGGAGTGCCCGCTTCTGACCGCCGACGCCCGCCTCGCCCGAGCCGCCGGTCTCCTCACCCAGGTGATCGTCGCCCCGTCGGCGTGAGCGTGGCACAGGCGCCCCGCAGCGGGTCCTGCGGCGGCTGTGACGTTGTACGGGTGAGATGATGCGACCAGACATGGCGACCACCGACTTCGAGGAGTTCTACGAGCGGTCGGTCGACCCGGTCTACCGGTACGCATCCCGACTCACCGGCGGGGATCCCGTCCGGACCGACGAACTCGTGCAGGAGACGTACCTGGGCGTGCTCAGCGCCGACGCCGACGGCGAGCCGACCACGAGCTACCTCATCACGGCGTGTCGACACCGCTTCCTCGACCAGCTGCGGTCCGAGCAACGCCGTCGGAGGCGAGAACAGCACGTCGCCGCACCGGCCGCGGTACCGCCCGTCGACCCCGCCGAGATCCGCGCCGGCCCTGCCGTGGCGGCGCTCGCCACACTGTCCGACGAACATCGTGCTGCCCTCGTGCTGCGCTACGTCGACGACCTCACGGTCCGCGACGTGGCCCGCCACCTCGGGCGGCGCGTGCGTGCCACCGAATCACTGCTGGTGCGTGCCCGCCTCGCCCTCCGCGCCGCCTACCGGGAAGGAGACCGATCATGACCGAGCCGACCGACGACCGCGACGTCTCGACGATCATGCAGGTCGCCACCATCGAACCGACCGACGAGTTCCGGACGGCGTTGGCACACCGGATCCGCGCGGATCTCGCCACGCGCGACGCTCCTGTCGGCCCGGGCCGCGATTCGAACCGGCTCGGCCGGCGAGGTCGGGTGCTGCTCGCAGCCGCGGCGATCGTCATCCTGGTCACCGGCCTGGTGATCGTCACCGGCCGCTCCGACGACGCCACGGTCGAGCTCGACCCGGCCGGCGAGCTCGACCCGGACGCGTTGCGCGGCGACGACCTGTTCGACGAACTCGAAGGTCGCCGATGGCTCGCACTCGAGCGGTACGACGACCCGTCCCCGACGGTGCTCACGTCCGACGTGAGCTTCACCGGATCTGCGGAGGATCCCGAGATCGTCGCGCACGACGGCTGCAACGCGTACGGCGGAACGTTCACATTGGCGGGCGCGGCGATCGGGGCCGCCGAGTTCACGGCCGAGGGGGAAGCCTGCGACGTCGATGTGCTGACGCTCGGCGCAGGCCAACTGATCGAACTGCTGCCGGGCGCCGACTCGTTCGTGCTGCGGGCCGACGACGGGACACAGATCGCCGGGTTCACCGACCTGGCGACACTGTCCCCTGCGACGGACGACGACCTGACTGCGGACTGGCGCGTGGACGAGCTCGAAACCGTCGACTTCACCGACACCGGGCGCGTCGTGACCGCCGGGTGCCCCCGATTCCTGACATGGGACGACCTGGGCGATGGTGTCGTCGTACGCCTCGATCCCGACCACACCGCCTGCCCTGGCGCCACGGACGACGGGGGCCCGAGCGAGCTCAGCCGGGTGATCTCGGAGATTCGCGACCTGACGACCGCCGGCGCCGCTGTGTTCCGAAGCCCTGCTGGCCTGGTTCTCGTCGGCGAGCTCGGCGCGATCGAGCTGCGCACCCTGCCGACGGTCGAGGTTCGACCCGACCAGGTGACGATCGCGGCCGGAGCGCTGTTCGGCATCGAACCCGGCGTCGGCGTGTCGCCCGACGACGTCATCGACGCCGTGGAACCCGTTCTCGGGGCGCCCGATCAGGACACCGGTTGGCTCGATCGTCGCAACCTGGACGTTCCGATCCAGACCTGCGGTCTCAACGACTACCGCGAGATCGCCTGGGGTGACCTCGTCACCGGCTTCTGGGGATCGGGGTCACGGTCCGTGCTGCTGTTCTGGTCGGTCGGAGACCGACGGATCACCGGGGTGAACACCCCCGAGTCAGAACTCGCAGCGCCCACCGAACCGTCGGGTGTCACGACCGAAGACGGTGTGGGCATCGGCGACGCGATCGACGCGATACCCGACCGGTTCAACGTCACCCGGTTCGATCTGGGAACGAACGATGCACGATTCGACCCCGGCACCGACGTGCAGCTGGTCAGCGTGGGCTCGCGGAACCCGCGAGCCACGGGCGACAACCTCGAACCTGCCGGGCGAGCAGGCGGGTACCTCGTGATCGACGGCACGGTGGCAGCGTTCGGTGCGACAGCCATCGACTGCTGACACCCGCCCCGACTCGTTCAGCCCGATCAGCCGGTGAGGCGGGCCTTCACCAGTGCAGCGATGCGGGATCCGTCGGCGCTCGCGCCCGCCCGATCACGCACGGCCTTGATGACCATGCCCATCGCCTTGCCGCCTTCGGCGCCGTTCGCAGCGGCGGCCGCGACCTCCTCGTCGACGATCACCGCGAGGTCGTCGTCACTCATCGCCGCCGGCAGATACCGCTCGATGATCGCCAGCTCGGCGCGCTCCTTGGCCGCCGACTCGGGACGGTCGTTCTCCTCGTAGACCGCCGCCGACTCGGCACGCTTCTTCGCCTCCGACCGCAGCACGGCGATCGTCTCGTCGTCGCTCAGCTCGACAGCTGCGTCACCGGCGACCTCGGCGTTCATGACCGCCGCCCGCAGCATGCGGATCGTCGACAGGGCGACCTCGTCGCGGGCCTTCATGGCCGCCGTGAGGTCGGCCTGCAGTCGGGTCTTCACGGATTCGGTGTCGTTCGACATTCGTCAAGCATGCCGCACCGGCTCAAGATCCACACGGCCGGTACCGATGCACGAGCCATGAGTGAGACGGCGCTGACGCCCACCGACGAGACGCCCACCGCTGCGCCCGCGAGCCTGTTGCTCGACGGGGACGCGCCCCGACTCGGCTCGACGCCCCTCACGGCGCCGGCACCCATGGGCGGTGCCGGCACCCAGGTGTTCGACGACGCCCCGGCGGGCCCGTCGCTGCCCGGCGTGTCCCCGGTGCTCGACGATCCGGTCGCACCGCTGCAGACCAGCGGCGACGTCTTCGCATCCGACATGCCCGCCCCGGCGATCCCCTCGGCTGTCGCACCGTCGATCCCGGCCCCGACGCTCCCGACGCTCCCGACGTTGCCGACGTCCGCACCCGCCGCGCCGACCGCTCCGGCGACACAGCTCGAGGACGGAACCCTCGCCGACCCCGCGGTCGCACCTGACGCGGATCATCCCATGGCCCACCTGATGGGCGGTGCCTCCCAGGTCACTCAGGCCTCACAGCGCGCCGCGGAATTGCGCGCCGCCAAGAAGGCCAAGGCGAAGAAGCTCAAGATCGGATTCGCAGTGGGCGCACTCGTCGTCACCGCCGTCGTCGGCCCGCCGCTGTGGTCCTGGTTCACCGACGCGCTCAACGAAGCGGGCAACACCAGCACCGAAGAGCCGGCCGACTGAACCCACCGACGAGGTCGCCTCGTCGGTCGTCAGAACCGGGCGCCGCGGGCGCCACGCGGTTCGACGCGCACCTCGATGCGGTCGATCTTCACACCGGCGACGGCCACCAGCCGTTCGGTGATCATCGGTGTCAGGAACTTCACCTGCGTCGCCCACGCCGGGTCGTCGACCTCCACGATCAGCGTGCCCTCGTCGAGCTTGCGCGGCGTCACGTGCTGCGCCACCTGTTCGCCGACCGCTTCGTCCCAGCGGCCGAACAAGCCCCCGACCGCGGCGCGACTCGGCCCGCGTAACGAACGTACGACGCCGTCGAGCGCACTCGAGATCGGAACGGGGTCAGGGCTGGACATCGGAACTCGCGACGACCGTACCCGCTGCGATGTGGAGCACACGATCAGGGTGGGCCGTCGCGGGCAGGGGTGAGGCCGAGGTGATCACGACCTGGCCGGGAGGCAGGTTCGAGAGCAGCGCCGTGGCCCGATCGGGATCGAGCTCGGAGAGAACGTCGTCGAGCACCAGGACCGGTGTCGACTCGGTTCGCTCCGCGACGAGCCAGTGGGCCGCCAAGCGCAGCGCGAGCGCCAGGGTGCGCTGTTCCCCCTGCGACGCATGTGTTCGGGCCGGTAGGCCGTTGAGGCCGATCGTCACCTCGTCGCGGTGCGGGCCCACCGTCGACACCCCGCGCCGGACATCGAGATCCCGCGCCGCCGCCAGGGCCGGCACGAGGCCGGTCGATCGCCACTCGGGCTCGTAGACCAGCTCGACGGGTGCCGCATCCCCCGCGAGCTGTTCGTAGGCCTCCGACACCATCGGCTGACAGCGGGCGACGAGCGTGGCGCGGGCGTAGCCGAGCTGGTCCCCGAGTTCGGCCAGCCGGGCGTCCCACACGTCGAGCGTCACCGCGATCTCGTCGGTGAGGCGGCCGCCGGCTTGTTTGAGCAGTGTGTTGCGTTGGCGCACCACCCGATCCAGCTCGAGCCGGAGTGCGTCGTAGCTCACCTTCAGCGCGACCAGCGTGTCGTCGAGGAACCGGCGTCGTTCGGCGGGTCCACCCTTGATCATGATCAGGTCGTCAGGGGCGAACACGCTGACCCGCACCACACCGAGCAGATCGCGGGTGCGCGCCAGCTTCTGCTTGTTGACCTGCACCCGGTTGCGTCCGATGCGTGACAGTTCGGCCTCGATCAGCACCTCACGTTCGTCGTGGTCGCGCACGGTCGCACGGATGATCCCGGCATCGGCCCCCACGCGGACGAGTGCGTCGGGTGGCGCGCCGCGGAAACTCGACAGGGTTGCGAGGTAGGCGAGCGACTCGGCGAGGTTGGTCTTGCCCTGACCGTTCTTGCCGAGCACAGCGGTGATCCCGGAGGTCAGATCGAACGACGCCGACTGGTAGTTGCGGAAATCCACCAGCTCGAGCCGCTCCACGATCATGCCGAGCCAACCCTACGGGCCGACCCGTGCCGCACGGCTGATCGTCACCCGCTCCTGGGGTCCCCCAGGCCGACCTGGGGGCTCTCCCGGATGTCGCCGACGTCACCGATGCCGCACAGTGGCGATCATGAACGAGCAACGCACCGTCGTCCCGCAACCGACTCCGTCACCCCCGACCGCGGCAGCGACCGACGTGCCCGGCCGGTTGCCACACCCCGTCGCGCTGTTCGTCGCCGCCGCCACCGTGGGAACGGTCGCAGCGCTCGCGGTCGGGTCCGGCGTCGGCGTCCTCGTGGTGGCGGCCGGTACGTCCGATTGTTCGCCGAGCGACGGATGGTGCGCACTCGGTGCGACCGTCGTCGGGGTACTGATCGGTGTAGCGACCGGAACGATCGCCTACATCGTGGGCGGCGTGATGACGATCATGCGGTGTCGCCCGGCCAGCGCCCGGGGGCGGTACGTCGTCGCCCACCTGTTGCTCCCTGTCATCGCCATCGCAACGGCGAGCGCGTTCGGCGCCGTCCTCGGATGACCCCGCCGGCCGTGTTTGACCCACCGACCGAGCCGTCAACTCTCGAAGGTGAGACTCGACCGAGAGCAACGACACGAGAAAGGCACACATGCGCTTCCACCACCACCCGACTCGACTGATCGGAGCCAGCGCCGTCGTCGGCGCGCTGGCGTTGGGTGTCGGCCAACTGACCCCCGCCTTCGACGCTTCGGCTGCGCCGGGCCCGAGCGTCGATCCGGCGCCGACCCAGGCGACCGCATCCGGTGACCCGAGTGCGTTCGTCGCCGTCCCCGGCTACCGGGCGTACGACTCACGGGTCGACCCGGACGAGTCGGGCAAGATCTACCTCCAGGAGCAGCGGTTCGTCGACGTGGCGGTCAACCTCGCCG
>CAXBAZ010000242.1:0-6349 GCA_963973395.1 uncultured Acidimicrobiaceae bacterium | reverse complement strand
CGAGGTACTGGGTCACGAGCAGGCGGGCGCCGTCGAGCGCGGCCCGTCGATCGGTGTCGACCGAACAGACCACGAGCTGCGGGCGGTCGATGTCGTCGAGCGTGCGCCCGGCCTTGACGGCGCCGCGCTCGAGGGCCTCGAGCGCACGCACGTTGTAGTCGGGACTCACCAGGTAGTTCAGCACGGCCCCGTCGGCGATCTCGCCGGTGAGCTCCATCATCTGCATGCCCGTCGCACCGATGTAGATCGGCACGTCCTTGGGACGACGCTCCTGGTGCACGTAGTCGAGTTCGACGCCGTCGAGCTTGACGTGGAAGCCGTCGACCGAGACCGTCTCGTTGTTGAGCAGACCGCGCACCGCTTCGACGACCTCGCGCATGACCTTGAGCGGGCGCGACCGGTCGATGCCGACCTTCTCCGCCAACGGGTCCCACCAGGCGCCGAGACCGCAGATCATGCGACCGGGGGCGAGATCGTCGAGCGTCGAGAACGTGCTGGCGAGCCGTGCGGCGTTCCGCGTCCAGATGTCGACCACCCCCGAGCCGATCTTGATCCGCTCGGTCGTGGCCCCGAACGCTGCCATCGGGACGACCGCATCGCGGACGAGCCGGCTGTCGGCCTGCCACACGGCATCGAACCCCTTCGACTCGGCGTATTGCACGAGCTCGATGCCCTCGTGCATGGGGTGGGCGTCCTGGAGGTACAGCGCGACCTGATCCATCCGTCGAGTCTCCCACATCCGTTGTACGAAACGTACAGGACCGGTATCGGAACCGACCGTGTGCATCCGGGAGCCGGGCTGCGCCCGTAGCACGTATGTTGGCTCCACCGCCGACACGTCGCGCTCCGACCCAGGACCACGACCAGGACCACGACCAAGACGACGACCAGGACGACTCTCACCGACGATGTTCCTCGCACTCAAAGAGATGGCCCGGGCCAAGGTTCGATTCAGCCTGCTGATCGTCGCGATCGGCATGCTCGTGTTCCTGATCCTGTTCCAGCAGTCGCTGCAGAACGGGCTGCTCACCTCGTTCGTCGGCGCGATCCGCAACCAGTCGGCACCCGTGCTCGTGTACTCGGTCGACGGCCGACGCGTGATCCAGGGCAGCATCATCACCCCCGACCTCGAAGAGCTCGTCCGTTCCACCGACGGGGTGGGCGAGATCGGCCGGATCACACAGGGCACGTTCACGGTCACCGCCGACGGCGAGCGCTACGACACGACGCTGCTCGGCTACGACGACCCCGGGCTCGGTGCACCCACCGAGCTCGTCGAGGGCGACTACCCGGACGCACCGGGCGAGGCGGTCGGTAGCGATGCCGATGCCGCGCAGGGATTCGGCGTGGGCGACACCGTCACGATCGAACCGAGCGGCTTCGAACTGGAGATCGTCGGGCTCGCCCGTGACGTGCAGCTCAACGCCGGACCGACGCTGTTCGTCGGCATCGACGACTACACCGCCGCCCTGCAGTCGGTGAATCCCGACGCGACGTCGGTGCTCCCGAACGTGCTCGCCGTGTCGGGGTCCGACGGGCTGACCGACGGGGAGGTCGTCGAACGCATCAACGCCCGATCCCAGGAGCTCGACGCGCTCACCAGGAACGACGCCGCCGACGAGACGCCCGGTGTGAGCCAGGTCCGCCAGTCGTTCCTGATCATCTTCTTCCTGTACGGCCTCGTCGTACCCTGCGTGACCGGCCTGTTCTTCCTCATCGTCACGTTCCAGAAGTCGGGCGCGCTCACCCTCCTCCGTGCGATCGGGGCACCGGCGCGCCGGCTCGTATGGTCGCTGCTGTTCCAGGCCACCCTGATCGTCACGGCCGGTTACCTGATCGGTCTCGCCCTCTACACGCCGGTCTCGCAGCAGCGCCTCGGCGGCATCCCGCTGCGGTTCGAGACGACGGCTGTCGTCGTGTGGGCGGTGTTGTTGCTCGTGCTCGGCGTCGCCAGCTCGCTGCTGTCGGCGCGGCGGGTGCTGGCGATCGACCCGATCGAGGCGACCACGGGTGGAGGCAACCGATGAGGCTCGCTCTGCGTGAGCTCGTCCGCCGGCCCGGCAAGTTCGTGACGGCAACGCTGATCCTGACGCTGATCGCGATCCTGCTGATGTTCCTCGGCGGCCTGCTCGACGGGCTGATCCGTTCGTCGACCGGGGCCGTGCGGGCCCAGCAGGGCGACGCACTCGTGTACTCGGAATCGTCGCAGGCATCGTTCATCCGCAGCCGGATCGACGCCGACGTCCGAGCCGGTATCGCCGATCTACCGGGCGTCGACGAGGTCGGCGGTCTGGGCGTCGTCCAGCTCGGGGCGCGGGTACCCGACAACGGTCCGCGCGACCTCGCCAATGTCGCCGTGTGGGGATACGAGCTCGCGCCCGAGGGCGTGCCCGGACCGCCGGAGCCTGGTGAGGCCTGGGCCGACGAGATCCTGCGCGCCGACGGCGTGGAGCTCGGCGACGAACTGCTCGTCGGCCCCGCACGGACGCCGATCATCGTCGCCGGATGGGTCGACGACACGGCCTACAACGGCCAGGGCGGGCTGTGGACCGGCGTCGACACCTGGCGCGGGGTGGTGGTCGACAACCGGCCCGACGCCGTGCTGGCCGAGGGTGTGTTCCAGGCGCTCGTCGTGCGCGGTGACGGCTCCACCGACGTGGTGGCCGACATCGCCGCCGGGTTCGGGTCCGAGGTCGAGGCCCTGTCGATCCCCGACGCGATCGACGCGATCCCCGGCGTCACCGAGCAGCAGAGCACGTTCAACCAGATCCTCGGGGTGACGGTCGTGATCGCGCTCGTCGTGATCGCCCTGTTCTTCGCGCTCCTCACGGTGGAACGGACCGGGCTCTACGGCGTGCTGAAGGCGATCGGTGCGCGGTCACGCACACTGATCGCCGGGCTCGTCGTCCAGGCGGTCGTGCTCACATTGATCGCCGCCGCACTCGCCGGGGCCGCCGTCGTGGTGCTCGACCTGCTGCTCCCACCGGGTTCGATCCCGCTGTACGTCTCGGCGGGCCGGATCGTCACCAGCGTCGTCCTCCTCCTCGTCGCCGCCGTCACCGGCAGCGCCTTCTCACTCCGCCGGGTTCTGCGCGTCGACCCGGCCTCGGCCCTCGGGAGCTCCACATGACCAACCAGCCGTCGAACCGGCAGTCCGACACCGCGACCGGCACCTCGACCGACACCTCGACCGACACGACGACCGGCTCGACGACCGGCTCTGCCCCGGCACTGCGCATGACCGATGTCCGCAAGGTGTACCGCATGGGCGACAACGAGGTCGTCGCGCTCGACCACGCCTCGCTCACCATCGACACCGACGAGATCATCGCACTCGTCGGCCCGTCGGGCTCGGGCAAGACGACGCTGTGCTCGATCGCCGGAGGGATCCTCTCGGCGACGGAGGGATCGGTCGTCGTCGGGGGCGAGGAGATCACCGACTACGGCGACAAGCAGCTGACGACGTTCCGGCAGAACCAGGTCGGATTCGTGTTCCAGTCGGTCAACCTGGTGCCGTTCCTCAACGCACGGGAGAACCTCCTGGTCGTCGACGAACTCGGACGGCGCGAGGGCAAGCCGGCCCGCGAACGCGCCGACCGACTGCTCGACGAGCTCGGCCTCACCGACCGGGCCAAGAACCTGCCGTCGCAACTGTCGGGCGGCCAGAAGCAGCGGGTGGCGATCGGTCGGGCGCTGATGAACGAGCCCGAGCTCGTGCTGTTCGACGAGCCGACCTCGTCACTCGACACCGAACTCGGTGGACAGGTGATGGAGTTGATCCGCTCCGAGATGAAGTCGCGCGGCACGGCGGCGATCGTCGTCACCCACGACGAACGCATCACCGAACACTGCGACCGGACGGTGCGGATCACCGACGGCGTGATCGACGCCTGACGGCGTGCGAGCCGTGGGCCGCGTCACACGGGCGTCGAGACGCGACACTCCACCCGGGCGGGGAGGTCGGGACGCGACGGGCCGACCAGCCCGTTCACGAGACGGTGCCCGTTCGCAACCGACGGACCCAGCAGTCCGGCCACGATCACGGTGCCGACGCCGATCGGTCCGCCGAGCAGCACACCCACGACGAGCCATCCCATCTCGAAGCCGAACCGCACGTGCGGCTCCGGACGACCCGTGCGATCGGAGGCCGCCGTGGCGAGCAGCTCACCCGTGCCGGCGCCCAACCCCGACACGATCAGCGCGCCGGCGCCGACACCGACCAGCCCGATCGCGGCGACGTGGACGATCACCTGCACCACGAGCGAACCCGGCCGGTCGAACTGATCGACGACGGCGAGCAGCGCCTCGACGGCCGGTCCGAGGATCAGCGGCGTCACGATCGTGCCGGGGCCGGGCCGACGCCCGAGCAGCAGCGCCAGGACCACCATCCCACCGAACGCCGACCAGTACGCCACGGTCAACGGGACGCCCGTGGTCTCGCGGAGTCCGAAGATGAACACGTCGAGCGGGCCGGGACCGAACGAGTTCCAGAGCATCGCCGCAACGGCGACCGCGATCAGGAGCGAACCGCTGATGAGCAGGAGCACGCGCCAACCGAGCCGCAGCGGGCGACCGGGACCGGCGGATGCCATCGTCGTCGCGATCGCGCCGGCGCGCGACCAGGGACGGTTCGTGAACCAGCGCACGGCGTCCTTCGTCTCCACCCGTGCAGTATCGGCCGCCCGGAGCGTTCCACGAGCACTTTCGACCGGTCGTTCGACACAGTTCACGTGCGGTTCACGGGGCCGTCCCGCCCCACGCGGTCGGCGACGAACGGAGCGAACCGGGTTCGCTCCGTTCGGTTCGCTCCGTTCGGTGGGTCGGTGTCAGAGGCGTGCGTGCAGGCGTGCGGCCTGCTCGGCCGCCTCGGCCCTGACCTCGTCGAGGTCGACGAGCGTCGGTCGGCCGTCGTCGAGCAGCACCCGACCGTCGGCGTCGACGACCCGCAGCGCGCGGATGCCTGGGGTGAACGCGACGTGCCAGGGCGAGTCGACGTGGTCGTACGACCAGGTCACCGTGTCGTCGCGTGCCTCGGGCACCAGCGCGTAGCCCTGCTCGACCCACGACGCAGCGTCGTCGGGCGAGGCGCTCAGGTCGTCGGCGCGATGGGCGACGTAGGCGAGCCGCATCTCCTCGAGCATGTCGGCGCCGATGCCGTCTGTGCCGAGCACGACCGGGTTGGGTCGCCGGGCCGGCGCCGCGTAGCCGACCCCGTTGTTCATGTTGGAGCGCGGATTGTGGGCGATCGTGCCTGGCAGGTCGCGGTCGAGCAGCACGCAGTGCACGAGCAACCAGTCATCGGCGGCCAGCGACTCGAGACGGACACCGGCATCGCGGTCGTCGGGTCCCTCGGCGACGTGGATGTGCACGCCGACGCCGAGATCTGCGGCGAGGCCGGCCGCCGACTCGAGCGTTGCGTCGGTGCAGGTGAACGCCGCGTGCACCCCGACGAGGCCACGACCGCCGGCCCGCAGGAACCGCTCGTTCTCGGCCAGGCCACGCCGGGCGCCATCGGGCCCGTGCCGATCGGTCACCCCGTAGGCACAGACGACCCGCACGCCGACTTCAGCGCACGCGTCGGCGATCACATCGAGGCTGCCCTCGATCGCGTTCGGACTCTCGTGGTGGTCGACGATCGCGGTCGTGCCGCTCATCAAGGCCTCCGTGGCGCCCAGCAGCGCACTCGCCCGGATCATGTCGAGGTCGAGCGCCGTGTCGAGTCGCCACCACACCTGTTCGAGGATCTCCCCGAACCCGGTGGGTTGCTTCGGCGGGGGCGGCATCCCCCGCGCCAGCGCGGAGTACAGGTGGTGGTGCGAACACACCATCCCCGGCGTCGTGTCGGCCATGGGACCACGCTAGTTCCGTCCGTACGCTGCCCTCGCAGGGCTCTCGTCGCGTGGCGGTACCGGAATCGTTCAGACCTCGATCCGGCGGGTCGACGACGTCGGGTCGATCGGGTCCGCGTACTCCCGATAGATGTCCGAGAAGCCGGATTCGAGATCGGGCACCACATAGTCGTGGATCACGTCGATCCAATCCTCGTCCCACTCGGGAGGAACGAGCGAACGCACAGACCGAAACGCCGGGTCGGCCCGTCGGCGACAGATGATCGCCCGCATCTCGCGGTTGATGATCTCCCTGCAGTTCCGATAGCCGAAGTCGTCGGGCTTCGCGGCCTGCTTCGTCACGAAGTCCGAGAGCAGAACTTCGAACAACGTCTCGTCACAGTGGTCGCTGTGATCGATGCCGTGCTCCCGTTTGATGAGGCTGACGTGCAGGTTCTTCTCCGAACGAGTTCCGGGGCGGACGCTCGCCTGGGACGCCGCCAGAGCGGGATAGCGCTCAC
>CAXBAZ010000241.1:0-6358 GCA_963973395.1 uncultured Acidimicrobiaceae bacterium | reverse complement strand
CTCCTCGACGAACTCATGGATTACGTCATGGCGCTCTCCGACGCGAAAGTTGTCGCGACGATGCCTGGGGAGAAAGCATTCCTGAATGCGTTGGCGGATGCGTGCGATGACGTCGAAAATGTCGCGTTCGTTGTCGTGATGATCCGATCTGAGCTCGATCAGGAGGGATACACGCCGTTAGCCGAGGACTTTCGCACCTACATCGCGAAGCGGCTCGAACGGAACGGAACTAAGCAAGCCGTCACCGAAACGGGTGACTTCTCGGCCATCATCCGCCGTCGAATTTTCGAACGGCCAGCGACGAAGCTTCCGGCGGACAAAGTTGGGAAGGCCTATAGAGCCGCGATCGAAGCCGATGCCGCCTGGGTGTCTCAGGTCTTTGACCGCCTTGGCCCAGGTAAGTCCGTCGCCGGACTATCCGACCGAATAGTCGAGACTTATCCGTTCCACCCGGATCTCATGGATCTCGTGCAGAACGAGTGGGGTAAAGCGCAGGGTTTCCAGCGGGTGCGGTCGACCGTAGCGATATTCGCTTTGGCCGCACTGCATTGGGCACGGACTGCCGAGGCAGGGTCTTGGGTCCCAGATTTAATCGGTGTAGGCGACATCCCGCTGGCTGGAGTGCGTGGTGCCGGGAAGACTCCACAGGCCCGGTGCCTCGACGCACTTCTCAACTCAGGTTTGCTGCTCGGCAACGATCGCGCAATTCAGGGATACAGAGCCGTAGCGACCACCGACATCTCGTCGGCCGATGGATCCAGTGGTAGAGCAGTCGAGGTCGACCAATACCTGAAGGAGCAAGACATCGCCGCCGCGCAGCCGGCGCCCGCGGTTCGCATGGCTACCGCCCTCTTCAATTGCAGCCTCGTCGGGCGAGCGCAGGGCCGTAGAGGAGCTACCAAGGCCGAGCTAATGGCCGCGTTGCTGGTTTCCACCAATGGGGACAGCAGCAGCTTCTCGAGCGTTGAGCAAGTCTTCATCCACCTCACCGGCGAGGATGGGCTCGGAGCGTTGGAAGTAGCGCGTCCAGGTAACGCGGCCGAGCGGTATTGGCTCACCATCAAGCAGACAATGCGGATGTTCTTCACTGCCGCCAAGAACCAAGTCGACGAATCGTCTCAGACGTCCTTGCTATGGGAAACTGCGCAGGCTCTAGCGTCAAAGGGCCAGTTCGACGAGCTCCGGCCGATCGAGCAGCCGACTGGCCGACAGACCTTGAACGATGTGGCCGCGGGGATCGACAGCCAATGCACGCGGCTGCTGATCCTCGATCCGAGGCGGTGGACGCTGTTGAACGGCGAGGATGGCGTAAGTCGAGCAGAGATCCGGAATATCTTCGGCATGGGCGATCGGCCGTTGACCGTCGACAATGCGGCCAGCTGCGTCGTGGCAGCAGTGAACACCTACCAGCGCCGCTATGCCCTCCAAGCCGCCCATGAGGTACTGACCTGGCGCCTCGTTGGTAGTCAGATCACGGATGACGACGAGCGCGCTGATGTGCAGCGCAAGCTGTCAGATGCAGAAGCGAAGCTCAAGGACAAGGTGCGTTCTGCGTACCGTCATTTCGCATATCTGACAAGAAGCGGCGACCAGCTCGAAGTCGTCTTCGCCAAGTTCGATGACGAAAGTCAGTCCTCCTTGAACGGCAACGATGTCTGGGGAGCGCTCGTGAGCGCGAAGCGGGCTGTTGGTGAGCATTATGAGCCGATCGAGAAGCGCCGCAAGCGCGTGCCCCTCTCTGAGCGTTACGTTGCGCTCCTCCTTGCGGACTTCGACCGGCACTTGACCCTCAAGGATGTGGCCTCGTCGTTCTTCAAAGATCCAAGGTTTCCCCTGGTTCCATCCATCGACGAGATTCGACAGGTCATCTTCGACCTGCTCCAGCCGGCCGAGCACAATGGCCCTGGTACGGGTGGTTGGGAACTCGTGGGTGCGGACCAGTCAGTGTTGCACGCTGCAAACCCCCAACAGCTCGCGATCAACTCGATCGCTCAGCAGCTACGCCCGGCGCGCCCGAGCCAGGACGAGCCGACCGACGTACCGACCGTTCGAGATCCTGGCGCTCCGCCGGAAGTCCAACCGCGTGTCGGGGAAGATGGAGAGAGGAGCGACGGACGTGCTGCCGACCAGGAGCAGCCGCACGCTGTTGGCGCCGCCGACACCTTCTCTTGGTACCGCCTTGAGGTGGCCAACCGGTCGATCGTCGACGAGACTCGACGCCAGGCCATGAGAGCACATCTCCTCTGGCTGGCGTCCAAGCTTGACGACGACACGCTCGATCATCAGCTCCTCACGCTGAAGTATGAGCTTCTTGCGAGAGCTCACGATGCCCTGGAGTCCGACTTCATCGCTCGAGGCACATCGATCGATGCCAGTCGGCTGACTGTCGAGGCTGAGGACTGAGCTGAACTCATGACGCAGGCATCCTGACTTGATCGGAGCTGCCCGCCGAGTGATTGTGCCCGTCCGGCGGTCACAGATTCGCGATTTCAGAGTCATGTGTATGTGTGAGTGGCTATCGACTCGCGCTGACGCGGCGTTCTGACCGGCGGGCTTGCCGTCGCGCCTCGGCCTTGTCGCGCCGGTCTAGCTCGGCGTCGAGGGCGTGGATCAACAGCGCCTGCATCGTGACCTCGTCGGTCGCAGCTCGGATCCGGGCTCGCTTGAGCAGGGCGCGAGGGAACCGGACGGTGGTCTGCGCCATCGGTTCTCGGTCAGACGACTGCGAGCGAGGCGGCATGCGCCCTCCTCCATGCTCCGAGTCCACGAGTTGCCCCTCTCGATCGCTCGTGGTGCGATCGGTTGTTCATCGTGCGCCCGTCGCCACCGCGTCGTCAAGACCGTGTTGTTGCGATGATCTGGTCAATATCGCAAGTTCTTCCTTGACAGCGCGACGTGCGAGGAGAACGCTTGAAACTCCAATCCCGCATCCAGGCGCTGGGGGTCCTGCCGTGGATGATCCGACTGACATCGGCGTTGGGGTGGGGCCGTGGGGCGGCCGGCTCTGCCCAGGGGCAGCGAGGGGCTACCGCACGGTCCCCGTGAGGATCCAAGGAGGAGGCCGCCATGGCAGTTGTTGCTCCTGAGACGCGCCCGCAGGAGCGGACGCCGTCTCCGTCTCCAGCTCGCAGGGAACTACGACGTCGTCGGCGACGGCCGCTGACTGAGCGACTGACCCTCAACGTCGTCGTCGGGCTCGTCGCAGCGCTGCTGGCCTTTGTCTTGGCTGCGTCGCTGCTTGCCGATCGTCGGGAGATGATCACCGTCGCGGTGGCCCGGGAGAGGATCCCCGCAGGCACGACGATCACCCCGGAGATGCTGCAGAGCGAGGAGCTGCCGTCCGACACCGAGTTCGCCGACACACTCGTTCCGTTCGACAGCGCAGGCCTCACCTCGTCGGTCGCGACGCGAACGATTCCGGCGGGCGAACCACTGACCGGTTCGGCAATCGGCGCGCCGGGAAGCGTGATCGGTCAGCGGGTGATGTCGATCTCGCTTGAGTCGTGGCAGGCGGCGAACGGTGAACTCCAAGTCGGTGACCAGATCGACGTGATCGAAGCGACGAGGGACGGATCGAGGTACGTCCTTACGAACGCAGCAGTCGTCGGGCGGTCCGGTGGAGGCGAGTCCGGTGGGCTCGTCGGCGGCACACGGTCGGGTGAGCTGGTGATCCTCGTCGAGGTCGACAGCGCCGAGGCGCTGGAGCTGGCGGCCGCCATTGAGGCCGGCACGATCATGGTCGTTCGCTCGACTGGAGCCACCCCCGTCACCACCACCCCAACGGAGGAGGGCGGATGACCGGCGAGCTGTTTCGGGTCGGCGTCGTGCTGTCGCCTCGCGCGTGGTCGGGGCAACTGCATGCGTTCATCGCCGATCACGTGCCGGGTGTGGAGCTCGTGATGGTGCGCGACCAGCAGGCAGCGATCGAGGCGCTCCCGCACGTGCTGCTGATCGACGACTCGACCCCGTGGCTGACGCCGTCTTTCGTCGACCGGGCTGACGGTCTGGGGATTCGACTCGTCGGCGTCTACGACCGTCGCGACGGCAGCGTCGGTCAGTCGCGATTGGCGGAACTCGGCCTGACGCACCTGCTCGAGGAAGCGATGCCGCCCGACGACGTGGTGTTCCTTCTCGACCGTCTGCGTCCGGTCGCGGGAACGGAGCGGCCCACGATTGATCGAGGAGATGATGCGGACGAGGTCGGCGGTGAGCCTGGCTCCATCGTGGCTGTCGGCGGACCATCGGGCTCCGGGGCTCGCGAGGTGGCCGTCGGGTTGGCAGGGGAGTGGGCCGGGCTGGGTTGGCGGACCCTGCTCGTCGATACCAACGAGACAACTCCGGGTGTCGTCCGCCGTCTGGGACTCAGCATCTATCCGCACCTGCTCACGGCGATTGACCGCCTCGGCGCCGAAGGGGTCGCCGGTATTGAAGCCTCGCTGGCCGACGTGGTCGGAGGACGGCGGTACGACGTGATCGCCGGGATTCCCACGACCCGCGACTGGGATCGGCTGGTGCCGAACGACGTCGAGGTGCTGCTCCACACGTGTCGTGACGGATGGGATCGCATCGTGGTCACGTCGAGCCCGTTGATCGAGGACCTCCAGCGGTGGGGCGATCGATTCGGTGTCTCTCGACGCGTCCTGGCGATCGCCGACGGTGCGATCGGGTGTTGCGAGCCGACGCCCCGTGGCGTCCTGCGATACCTCGACTGGATCGCCGAGACGTCTCGCCTGCGCAGCGACGTGGTCACGGTACTGAACAAGGTCCCGCGGTCGAGGCGGGTCGCCGCCGAGGCGAACCGTCAGCTGCGAGATGTCGGGGGCGTCCTGATCGACGATGTGTTCGAGGTTCCGTTCGACCGAAGGGTCGCCGCCGCCGAATGGGACGGCGTCGACGTGAACGGGGGATCGTTCCGCAAGGCACTCGGAGCGATCGCTCTCGAAGTCGACTACAAGCTACGCCAGCCGAAGCGGGTGGAGGTGCCCTCGTGAGCACGGTCACCAAAGGTCCGGCGCCCTCGACGAACGGCGACCGCCCGACGCGTCGCGACGTTGGCGGTGTGTCGACATACGAGGCGCTCCGGCTCGAGGTGCTGGACGAGGTCGCCCAAGCGAAGATCGACAGCCGTGACCGGGCGGCGGTGACGACGGTCGTGCGGGAACATGTCGACCGGCATCAGCGAACGGCGGAGTCGGGAAACGCTCTGCGGTTCTCGAACCCCGACGACATCGTGGAGCGGCTCGTCCGTTCGTTGGTCGGCGCAGGTCCGTTCGAGAAGTTCTTCGTTCAGCCGGACCTAGCGGACGAGGTGAGCTTCAAGAAGGACGTGATCACCTACTTCACCCGTGATGGCCGCCAGATGATCGACCGTGAGCCGACCAGCGAAGCCGAGCTGACGGCGATCTGCCAGCGCCTCCTGTCCGACGCAGGGGTGGCCGTCGATCTCGAGAACCCGGTCGTCGTGCATCAGGTGTGGGACAACCGGGTGCGGGCATCGGTGTCGATCCCGCCGGTGTCGGACTGTCTCGACGGAACGTTCCGGATCTATCGCCCGCATCGCACCGACCTGGCCGACCTCGTCGAGCTCGGATCATTGACGCCGCAAGCCGCCAACGTCGTGGCCGCGTTCCAGCGCGCACCGACTGGGGTGCTCGTCACCGGCGGGCCCGGCAGTGGCAAGTCGACGATCGCAGCGGCGCTCCTTCGGGTCACACCCGCCACGACGATCACTCGCATCGTCCAGGAGATCCGGGAGCTCGATGCAGCCCACTTGCCTGGTGGCCGTTGGTCGCCCGAGGCCGGCGGTCACACGATCCGATCGTTGGTGCGCCGATCCCTGCAGTTCGCTCCGCAACTTTTGGTCGTCGGCGAGACGCTCGGCGAGGAGGCGTTCGAACTGCTGAAGGCCGGCAACGCCGGCTGCGGATTCCTGACGACGCTGCACGCCAACTCGGCCCAGCTCGGCATGCAGTCGCTGGTGACTGCCGCGCTGATGGCGGGCGAGAACATCCCCGAACGGGTCGTGCGGGTGACGTTCGCTCGGCTGATCGACCTCGTCATCCACTGCGAGGCCGAACCGCTGCATCGCGTGCAGTCCGGCGGTCGTCGCCGGCGGCAGGTGATGGAGATCAGCGCCGTCCCGCCTCAGATCTCGAACGACGAGTTTGTGCTGGAGCCGCTGTTCGTTCGGGAGGACTTCGGTCGACCCCTGGAGTTCGTCGGCCATCACCTGCCCGACGATCTTGAACGCCGCCTCGACCGGGCATTGCCGGACGGGGTGACGATGCGCGACCTCGCCGAAGGTGGGGCGGTGATCTTGTGAGACTGCTGATTGCGCTCCTGGCAGCCGTCGCCGCCT
>CAXBAZ010000240.1:0-6376 GCA_963973395.1 uncultured Acidimicrobiaceae bacterium | reverse complement strand
CGCCTCGGCGACCTGGGACTCCGTCATCGGTTCCTTCTTGCTGTCCAGCCGTTCCATGGTGTCGTCCGCCTCACTTCCGCTCTCGACCGGTGCGGTCGGATCCCATCGTAATCTCTCGGTACACCGCAGCGACCTCGTCGGCCTGACGGCGGACGGTGAACCGCTCCCGCACGCGGGCGGCGCCGTTCGTGCCGAGCTCGCGCCGGCGGGGCTCATCCGCGAGCAGCGCACACAGGTGGTCGGCCAGCTGCTCGATGTCGCCGTGTGCCGCGAGCAGCCCGTCCACGCCGTCGCGCACCACCTCGACCGTCCCACCGTCGCCGAGCGCCACGATCGGTAGGCCGGCAGCCATCGCCTCGGTGAACACGAGCCCGAACGGCTCCTCGGTCGACGGCATCGCGAACACGTCCGAGGCGGCCATGAGATCGGGCACGTCGGAGCGCTCACCCAGGAAGCGGACCCTGTCCCGGACACCGAGCGCGTCGACGCGCCGCTCGAGCGAATCGAGGAACGCCTGGTCGGTCGTCGTGTCACGGCCGACCACGAGGAGCTGGACGCCGGGCACGCGATCCACGCTCGTCGCGACGGCTTCGATCAGCGCTGCCGGTCCCTTCGACTCGAACAGTCGACACACGGTGATCACGACGGGATCGTCGGCCAGCCCGAGGGTCGCCCGGGTCGCGTCCCGCCGGTCACCGTCGGGCACCCAGCGGTCGGGCTCGATCCCGTTCAGCACGGTGTGCGTCGTCGCCGGATCGGCGCCGGCCGCGACCAACCCGCGCCGCACGAACTCCGAGACGGCGATCCTGTGGTCGGCCGCCATGATCGCCCACTTCAGGCCCCGGCTCATCCACTCGCCGTAGGCCACGTGGACGTGGAGGACGGACGGGCGTCGACACAGCTTGCCGAGCACGACGGTCGCGACGGCGTCGCGAGGCCGGTCGGCCGTGTGCAACAGGTCGATCCGCTGACGCCGCACGTAGCGGGCGACGCGAGCCAGGTCGACGGCCCAGTGAACGAGCTCGACGCCGGTCGTTGCCATCGCCCGGACGGACCGGGCGGCAGGCCGCTTCGGACCGGGTGAGATCGTCACCCGGCGGAGGTCGGTGATGTCGGCGACCGCACGATCGAGGGGGGTCGCGTGCGCGGAAACCGCCGGCACGTACACGAGATGCACCTCGTGCGTCGCGCGGTCGAGGTGCCGCATGATCTGCGTGTGCACCCACGCATCGGCCCCGAGCGATCGGTCGGTGTGGCTGTGGAAGAACAGCGGGCGCACGACCGACCCGTCGCCGGACCTTGTCGTGCAATCCGTCGTGTCTGTCACGGTGTCGACTCGCCGCCACGGGACCCCACGGGTCGCGCCGGGATGCCCACCATCGTGGTGTCGTCCGGCACGTCGGTGAGGACCACGGCGTTGGCGCCGACGCGGACGTCGTCACCCAGCGTGATGTCGCCGAGCACGCGGCAACCGGCACCGAGGAACACGCGGTCACCGATCGTCGGCCAGATGGGTTCCTTGTTCAGGCCGATCGTCACCGCGGCGATGATGGTGGCGTCGTCACCGATCCGTTGGGGCCGGATCACGCAACCCGAGGGATGCGCGATGTAGCAGCCGCCACCGATCTGGGCGCCGGGCTGGACCTCGAGCCCGTACAGGCGGAGGATGCGTCGTTGTACCCAGCTCGGACCACCTCGGACCCGTCGCGTGCGCAGCCATCCGCCGAATCGCATCCAGGCCATGGCCCGCAGTGGCGGGTGCCGGAGCAACAGCACGACCATCGTGCGGGGGTCGACCGATGGCGGGTCGACCCACTGCCCGGGTTGCACCCATCGCGCCGCGTCACGCCGGAACAGCTCGAACCAGCCACCTCGATCCATTCGCACCATGTCGAAAATCTCCGTCCGCTTCCGTGCTCGTCGCCATCCGTGGTGTCCGCCTCACCGGTCGCCGCGACGTCGCTGGTCGCCGCGAACCATAATCGACCCGACCTCTCGCCCCGAAGTGATTCGGGCTCGCGACGTCGTCGCCCACGGCCACGACGTCGTCAGATGGAGCGGACGAGCCGCGCCGGCACGCCGGCCACGATCGATCGCGCGGGAACGTCGCGGGTCACGACGCTTCCGGCTGCGACGACGCTGTGGTCGCCGATCTTCACACCGGGCAGCACGATCACCCTCCCACCGAGCCACACGTTCTCCCCGATGTGGACGGGAGCGGAGGGTGGGGTCTCGGTGCGCCGCTCCGGCTCGAGACGGTGGAAGTTGTTGTCCATGATCATGCAGTAGGTGCCGATGTTGCACCGCGGCCCGATCGTCACCGACTCGGATGCCGAGATCGAGGTGCCGTAGTTGATGAACGTGTGCTCGCCGATCGTCAGCGTCGCGCCGGGAGCGATCGAGAGCTCGGTCATGGCGACGGAGGCGCTGAGCCGCACGCGGTCGCCGACCACGAGCGTGCCGCGGTTGATGACCTTGGGTCGGCCGTACAACCGCACGGTCGGGGGAACGCCACCCGCACCGCGCAGGTACCACTGGGCTCGAAGCACGGCGGACAACTCGCGCACCTTGCCGGTCGCCATCTTGGCAGACGTCAGTGGGGTGAGTCGTCGGTTCGGCTCGCTCCGTCGGGGGCGGTGCTCGGTAGTGCTCATGGACGGCACCTCATCCGTCGTCGAAGCTGTAGTCGAAGAGCCTGATGTCCGTGGCGAAGTGATCGGCCACGACGTCGCGCATGGCGGGGGTGTAGTGGTCTCGGTAGGAGCTCTCGGCTCCGACGCTGCGGTTGTCGTGACGGAGGTGGGCCCCCACGCCGAGACGATCACTGATCGTCGCGAAGTCGTCGGCGAGGCGCTCGAACCTCGCGACGTAGTCGAGCCGCAGCGTCCCGTCGGGGTCGCAGACGAAGCGGTGCTGCGGACGGAACTGCTCGTGTGCCCTGAGGTTCGTGGGGTTGACCCAACCGTGCACGAACGCCTCGAAGTCCTGGTACTGGTTGACCTCGAACTTCGAGCTCAACTTCGTGCGGAGCGATGCGTCCGCTCCTGCATGCTCGGTGGGGAGCGGGACGCGCCCGAACTCGTCGAGGTACTGCTGGTACACCCCGCGCAGGAATCGGTATCCGGAGAGCATTCGATCCCACGGGTTCCGAACCACCGCGAACTTGAAGTAGGCGTCGAACTCCGCCCGCGGGTAGATCATCTTGTACGTCGTGACGCCGAAGTGTCCGCCGCCGTAGTTGCCGAACAGGCTGCGCCCGACGGACATACCGGCGCATTTCGGGACGTGCACGAAGATGCACTGGTGCGTGTCGAACGGGACGAGCGAGATCGCCTGTCCGGGAACCTCGCCGAGCTCGTGCGACCGGAGCCCGTCGAAGAACTCGGCCTGCCGCGGTCGCACCCGTCGGTACAGCGAGCGGCGGACGTCGTGTGGCAACGCCCAAGCCGCTCGTACCGCCGCATCACGGGCGCCCAAACGGGCCCGTCGCCGCGCAGTCGCCATCCGCTCCGAGACCGCTCGCTCCGAAACGGACTTCATCGCGGTCGACGGTACCAGGCGCGGATCGCCGGTGCGTCGTGGCCCGTGGCCGCGATCAGTCGACGCTCTCAGGCGTGCTCGGGTCGGTGGCGGTCGAGGACCGCTGTGCGGCCTGCAGCGTGGCGAGGCCGACGAGCAGGGCGGCGACCGCCCACAGGGTCTCGTTGAACTCGCGTAGACCACGATGCGTCTCCGAGCCCATCATCCGCTCGGAGACGTTGGCGATCGCGAACGTCACGAAGACCCACGCCGCGACGCCGAGCGAGACCACCGGCAGGCCGAGTCGCCTGACCGACCGTCGCGTCGGCGCCCAGAGGTACAAGATCGGCAGGCCGATGGTCAGACCGAGGATGCCGAGCGTGAACACCTGCTGCTGGTCGAACCCGATCGCGAAGTTGTGCAGGTTCGTCTCGTTCTGGCGGTTGGAGGCGAACGCCGGCGGCGTGTTCCACTTGAAGATCTGCTGGCCCCAGCTGATCTCCTCCATGAACGACACGAAGAACACCAGACCCAGGAACGCCGCCGCGATCCGATTGGCGAGTCGAGTCTCTCTGGCCGCGGCCACCCAGAACACGGTGGTGGCGGCGGCGAAGAGCAGCGTCCCGACCCATTCGATCAGCCCGTTCTCGTACGCGAGCGGCGCCAGGTCCTCGGGGAACGCGATGAGGGCGGCCCATGCGACGAGCGACAATCCCCACAGCACGGGCACCCATGGCACGGTCCGGAATACGTCGACCCCGGAGCGCTCGGCGCCGCGTGGCCGCGTGTCGGTACCGACACCTGTCGCCGCCACGGCGGAATCGGTGAGTGGGTTGTCGATCGCCATGTCTCGGTCTCCTGCCGTCCGCCGACGGATCGCCACGTGCCGATCCGGTGATCCCAGCGCAGTTGACAGCGCTCGAGGATCGACTCGGTCCCGCCCGTGGGTGGCCGTCCAGTGGCCAGAAGGTTAGCAGACGGTGAACCGGTGGTAAATGGAGCGATGTGGTGCGGGGTGTGGCTGTGCCCGGATCGGGCAGGAGGTTGCGGAGACGTCGCTCCCGGCGACCCGGTGCTCAGCGGGACGGGTCGACGCCGAAGTAGTCGTAGTAGTCGGCGAAGCGATGTCGGATGTCGCCGTCCGTGAGGCCGAAGTCCTCCGAACGGTACGAGTGGGCGCCGTGCTTGCCGGCGGGGTTGGCGTCGAGGTGCTCTTGGAGCCGCGCCTCGTGGCCAGTCGGCCAATCAACTCCGTGGAACTCGTAGATCGCCCGGACGACGTCGATCGGTCGACGCACGAGATCGTCGTAGTGCACGTCGATCAGGGGGATCGAGCTCGCGTCGCGAGCGGCGATGTGGGTCCGGACCTCGTGCTCCATCAAGCTCAGGTTGAGGTGTGCGGTTCGGCGGACGTCCAGTCGTCGAGCCGTCTGCCGATGGTACTGATGGACCAGGCTCTGGGCACTGTTCGTGGCGGCGACCGGGTCGCGCACCGTGTTGACGATCATCGCCTCGGGGAGCACGCGGGCGACGGTGGCGAGGCGGGCCGTGTGGTCCGGAGATTTCAGCGCGAGCGCAGTGCCCGGCGAGACCGATTGGAGGTACAGGAGGTAGTCGCGATGCTCGACGTACGCCGGTTCGTCGAGGTCGCTGCCCAGTTCGAGCAGCCACTCGGCGTAGTCGTACAGCGGCGCGGCGCCCCAGTAGAGACCGGACATGAAGCTGCTCATCATGAGGATCGTGCACTCCTCGGGTGAGTCCGGATCGCCGAAGTGGATGTGGTCGTTCGAGGTCGGGCGTTGCTCGTACGAACGCCACGCCAGCTCGCGGCGCCGGTCGGCGCCCTTGCGAGGCGGGAACGGGTTCGACAGCTCCCACGCCGGGATCCCGCGGAACCGCGCGTCCGCGGCGAGGAGCCGATGCAAGTGGGTGGTGCCACTCCGCGCCAGGCCCATGACGAGGAACGGCCGACGGAGTTCGGCGGTGAAGATCCCGGGGGACCGCCGTTGCTCGTCGACGAGGCGCATCCGGCGGGCGAGGCTCGCGCAGACCTGGTTCCAGACGTGCCGTCGTCCGGCGGCGGTGAGGTCGGCGGTCCGGGTCGAGGCGAGCAGCCGGCGCAAGGGCTCCGCGTAGTAGGGGTCGCCAGGGTCGTCGAGTCCACCCGACCAGATCGTGGCGGCGGCGTGCACATCGTCGAACGTGAGCTGGGCGCCGCGACCGACTCGGACCTTGAGCCACTCCTTTGCGCTGGAGATCCGAACCGGGAGGGGCTGTTGTGGGCGATCGCTCAACACGGCGCAGGGTTCCTACGTCACCGGGTCGTCGGCCGTCAGGTCGCCTGTACGCCGGTGAGCGTGCGCCAACGGAGGTTGTCGATCTGCGACGGCGTACTGCCGGACAGGTTCGACTGCCCGAGCGCGAAGTAGTCGCCCGTCGCGTACGTCGAGTCGGTGTGCGACAGGTGCACGGTCGAACCCTCGGCGATGTAGAGCGTCGACCCGTTCGCCCCGAAGGTCAACGTTCGTTCCCCATGGTTTGGGAGCGACGACTCGGCGATCAGTGCGAACGACGGCCCGGCGTCGACCCGCCAGATCTGCAACGTCGGCCCCGTGATGCCTCCCTGCGCCGCGTACCTGCCGTCGGTGACCCACTGCAGCAGGTAGCTGCCGACGAGGTTGTTCGGCGACTCCATCCGAAGGATGGCCGTGACCTCGTTGTAATCGGCACCCAGCAAAGCGTCGATGGTGACCTCGAGGTCGGCGCCAACGGGCTGCGCGTGCGCCGTGCCGGTGCCCTGCGGGTCCCCGGTGCCGACCACGTGACCGTTCGTGACCTGCAGGTCGCCGTACACCGG
>CAXBAZ010000239.1:0-6378 GCA_963973395.1 uncultured Acidimicrobiaceae bacterium | reverse complement strand
GATGAGCGACGGCGGTGATCTCGGTGGTGGTGATCTCGGCGCTGACCTCGGCGGTGAACCGGCGTGCTGGGCACACATCGTCGACGACCTCGAAGCCGGAGCTGACACGTCACGCGACGGCGGGAACGGCCGTGCGAGCGTCGATCTCGCCGACATTGTCGGCACGGGCGACAGCGGTGCGGTCTGGAGTCTTCCCCATGGTGGCGACCTCGACGGGAACGTGGTGTGGCTGCGGCCCGGCGACACCATCGGCGAACACGTGAACGACGACGTCGACGTGCTCGTCGTCGTGTGGAGCGGCGGGGGCGAGCTGACCATCGGCGGCCGTTCGGTCGGCCTCCGGACCGGCGTCGTCGTCCTGATCGACCGTGGGTCGCGCCGCCGGTTCGCAGCCGGCGCCGACGGGGTGACCTACCTGAGCGTGCATCGTCGCCGCGAGCGACCGACCATCAGACGTCGGTGATCGCCGAGATGCGGTCGGTGTATGGCGCGTCGTGACGTCGGGTACCCAACCGGCAGCAGTCCCGACGACAGGAGGAGACCCAGTGAGATCACCCACCGAGCACGTCCGACCGCTGTCCCTGGCGCTCATCGGGGCTCTGGCGCTGACGTCGGCGGCGACCGGCTGCGGGGACGATGACGACACGGCTCTCGAGGAGCTGGAGC
Source organism: uncultured Acidimicrobiaceae bacterium (assembly GCA_963973395.1). Classification (GTDB taxonomy): domain Bacteria; phylum Actinomycetota; class Acidimicrobiia; order Acidimicrobiales; family Ilumatobacteraceae; genus Ilumatobacter. The sequence goes on along the minus strand of CAXBAZ010000239.1, from coordinate 5,712 downwards.
AGGACGGCGTCGCGAACCAGTTCGTCGGTGAGAGGATCACGGTGAGCGGGGAGGTCGACCGGGTGTTCTTCGACGGGTCGTTCTTGATCGACGGCGAGTATCTGAGCCTGGGCGTCAGCGAGGGAACGCTCGTCTACGGTTCGGATATGCCGAGCGTTTCCGAGGATGATCTGGTGCAGGTCACGGGCACGGTCGCGACGTTCTTCGTGGAGGACGTCGAGCGGGATTTCGGCTTCACCTACGAAGACGACCCGCTGATCCTCGGCTACGACCAGGAGTTCGCAGTGGAAGCCGACACGGTGACCGTCATCCCTGAGGGACTCGCCGAGGACGATCCCACGCAGCTCGAGGACGCCGAGGAAGAGGGGAGCGCCGAAGCGATGGTGGGACAGTCCGTCACCGTCGGCGGCGAGGTCGACTCGATCATCTCTCCGGAGGCATTCCGGATCGGCGCCGACGAGCCCGGCGAAGGCACACTCGTGATCTCCGGAGACGCCCTCGGCGTGGCCGAGGGCGGCACCGTGGCCGTGACGGGAACCGTCGTCGAGTTCGTTCCGGCCGACATCGAGCGGGAGTTCGGCTTCGATGTCGATGACGATCTGTTCGTCGACTTCGATGACGAGTTCGCCGTGGTGGCCGATTCGGTCGACTTCGTGCCGGACGACTGAGACTCGTCATCCGAGCGACACGGCGCGGAGCCGGGCCGATCGGCCCGGCTCCGCATCTCACGTGTGGCTGTCGGACCAGAGTTCGATCCGGTTGCCGGCGGGGTCGAACACGTCGAACACGCGGGTGCCGAACCGGGTCGTGAGTTCACCGACCCGGACCCCGGCGCCGCTCAGCGACGCCCGCGCGGCATCGACGTCGGCGACCTTCCAGCTCAGTGTCAGCCCGGCGCCGCCCCCGGCGCGGATTGACGAGCGTGATGCATCGGCGATGCTCACGAACGAGTCGTCGTGCACGGTGAACTCGACGAACCAGTCGTTCTCGAAGGCCACCGCGAACCCGAGCACGTCACGGTAGAACGCGACGGCTTCGGCCCACCGATCGACGTACAGCACGGTATTCGTCCGCCCCACATCCAACACGTCGTCCATCTTCGCGCACCGGCGTCGATGAGATCCTCGGCATCGGGGATCGCCATCGGTGCGACGGTGAGGGCAGTACGGTGCGCAACGTGAGCAAGCGGAACATGATCTGGCTCGCCGCGGTCGTGGCCGTCGGCGTCGTGGTGGCCGTCATCGCCGGTGTGGTCTGGGGATTGATCGCTGCTGCGATCGTCCTCGTCGCCGGCGAGGTCGTGGAGCGCAGCCGTCGTCGGCGCCTCCGCAGCGCACGGGGGGCCGAGGGTTCGGCACTCCGCGACGCGATCGGCAGCCGGCGTCGGCGTCGCTGACCTCGACGACGTCTCGAACGCCGCCGGCGAGGATCCGACGATCGACGATCAGACGATCGAGGATCAGACGACGAACGGGTCGACGGCGTCGGGGTCGATGTCGTAGCGCTTGATGGCGTCGGCAACCGTGTCGGCGTCGACCTCGCCGGCCTCCATGAGCCCGGTCAGCACGCTGACGACCACGTTGCCCATGTCGATCTCGAAGAAGCGCCGTAGGGCCTCACGCGTGTCGGAACGGCCCATGCCGTCGGTGCCGAGGATCTCGAACGGGCGTCCGTCGGGGACGAACCGTCCGATCTGTTCGGGCACGATCTTCATGAAGTCGCTCACCGCGGTGATCGGGCCGGACGACCGTTCGAGCAGTTGGGTGACCAGGGGTACCTCGGGTCGCTCGGTCGGCCGCAACCGGTTGCGACGTTCGACCGCCATCGCCTCTTCGCGCAACGCCTTGTAGCTGGTCGCCGACCAGAGTTCGGCCCCGACGTCGTAGTGCTCGGCGAGCTGTTCGACCGCGGCGCGGGCAGCGCCGTGCGAAATGCCCGAGAACAGGATCGTGGCCCGCTTCGACGGGCCCTCGGGTGCGTCCGCGAACTTGTAGAGGCCGCGCACGGCGCCCTCTTCGATCTCCTCGACACGATCTTCCGGGAGGGCCGGCATCACGTAGTTCTCGTTGTACAGGTTGATGTAGTAGATGACGTCGGGGTCGAGGTCGCCGCCGTTGTCGCGTGACGTCGAGCCGTACATGCGCTCGATGCCGGCCCGCACGATCGCGCCGACCTCGTAGGCGAACGCCGGGTCGTAGGCCTGCACCGCCGGCACCGTCGACGCCAGCACCAGACCGTGGCCGTCCTGGTGCTGGAGCCCCTCGCCGAGCAGCGTCGTGCGGCCGGCGGTGGCGGCCATCAGGAACCCCCGGCTCCGGATGTCGGCGGCCTGCCAGATGAGATCGCCGACCCGCTGGAACCCGAACATCGAATAGAACGTGTAGAAGGGGATCATCGGAACACCGCGGGTGGCGTAACTCGTGCCGGCCGCGATGAAGCTCGACATCGATCCGGCTTCGGTGATGCCCTCTTCGAGGATCTGGCCGTCGGAGTCCTCCGCGTACGACAGCAGCAGGTCGTGGTCGACCGGCTCGTACTTCTGACCTTGGCTGGCGTAGATCTCGAGCTCGCGGAACAGCGCGTCCATGCCGAACGTGCGGGCCTCGTCGGGGATGATCGGCACGATCCGCTTGCCGGCGTTCTCGTCGCGACACAGGTTGCGCAGCAGGCGCGTGAACCCCATGGTCGTCGAGACCTCCTGCTTGCCCGATCCGGCGCGCATCTCCTCGAACGCGTCGGCCTTCGGGAGTTCGAGCGGGCGCCGGGCGGTGGTGACGCGCTTGGGCAGGAACCCACCGAGCGCCCGGCGACGCTCCATCATGTACTGGTACTCGATCGAGTCTTCCGACGGACGGAAGTAGGGCGGGTCGTCGGCCTCGATCAGGTCTTCGGGGATCTCGTCGTGGAGGTGCAGCCGGTCGCGCAGGTCGAGGAGCTGCTGCCTGGTCATCTTCTTGATCGAGTGGGTCGAGTTGCGACCCTCGAAACCTTCGCCGAGCGTCCAGCCCTTGACCGTCTTGGCGAGGATCACGGTGGGTCGGCCGGAGCCCAGGTTCTCGGTGGCGGCCTTGTACGCGGCGTAGAGCTTCTTGTAGTCGTGACCGCCGCGCGGCAGGTTGCGCAGCTCGTCGTCGGAGAGGTCGGACACCATCGCCCGCAGGCGCGGGTCGGGACCGAAGAAGTGCTCGCGGATGTAGTCGCCGCTCTCGACGGCGAAGCGTTGGAACTCGCCGTCGACGGTGGTGTTCATCTTGTTGAGCAGCGCGCCGTCCTTGTCCTTGGCGAGCAGTTCGTCCCACTTCGAGCCCCACACGACCTTGATGACGTTCCACCCGGCGCCACGGAACACGGCTTCGAGCTCTTGGATCACCTTGCCGTTGCCGCGGACCGGCCCGTCGAGCCGCTGGAGGTTGCAGTTGACGACGAACACGAGGTTGTCGAGCTGCTCGCGTGAGGCGAGGGAGATCGCACCCAGCGTCTCGGGCTCGTCGCACTCGCCGTCGCCGATGTAGCACCAGACGCGGCTCCCGCTGGTGTCGTCGAGCTCGCGGTTCTGGAGATAGCGGTTGAACCGTGCGTGGTACAGCGCGGTGATCGGACCGAGCCCCATCGACACCGTCGGGAACTCCCAGAAGTCGGGCATCAGGCGCGGGTGCGGATAGCTCGACAGGCCACGGCCGCCGCGACCGATCTCCTGGCGGAAGTGGTCGAGGTCGTCGGCGGTCATGCGCCCCTCGAGGTAGGCGCGGGCGTAGATGCCGGGAGCCGCATGGCCCTGGAAGTACACGTGGTCGCCGGGCTCGTCGTCCTTGCCGCGGAAGAAGTGGTTGAACCCGATCTCGTACAGCGCCGCCGAACTGGCGAACGTCGACAGGTGCCCGCCGATGCCGTCGGCGTGCTTGTTGGCCTTGACGACCATCATCGCCGCGTTCCAGCGGATGAACGCACGGATACGCCGTTCGATGTGTTCGTCGCCGGGGAAGAACGGCTCGTGCTCACGTGGGATCGTGTTGACGTACGGCGTGCTGACGGTCGCCGGGAAGCTGACCTGGCTGGCGTTGGCCCGGTCGAGCAGCTTGCTCAGCAGGAAGCGGGCGCGGGTCTTGCCGTGGACGTCGACGACCGCATCGAGGGAATCCAGCCATTCCTTGGTCTCGACCGGGTCGATGTCGGGCAGCTGATGCACGAAGCCGTCGAAGATCATGGGGGCCAGTCTCGCAGACTTACCGATGGGTACCACCGGGAGCCGGGAAATCCCGGCCGACTCGACTCCGGCCGGCTCAGTTCCGGGTGTCGAGCACGCGGAACGGAGCGACCGGGTCGAACGCCCCGTCGACCGTACCCAGCATGTCGACGACGAGATGGGTGCGCGTGAGCGAGAAGATGCAGACGGACCCGTCGGCGTCGGTCGCCGCGATGCTCGCGTTGGAGACGACGAGACCCGGCCGGGTGTTCAGCGTCGACGTCGTCGGCACGTCGTCCGAACACGGGAACACGGTCAGGAACCCGAGCGCCTCGGTGTCGACGGTGGCGACGTTGACGACGACACCGGCCGCAGGTTCGAAGGCGCCGACGGTGGCGTCGATGCGCACGGTCTCGCCCGCCTCGACCTTCGTGTTCGTGCTCCGGGTGTCGAGCAGGCGGACGGCCCGATCCGCCCGCACCTCGGGCAGCGACCCGTCGGTGGGGGAGTCGAAGATGCCGAACAGGTCGACGATGACGTGGGCCGCCGACAGCGTGGTCACGCAGATGCGGCCGTCGGCGTCGGGTTCGGCGATCACGAGGTTGGGAACCGCGAAGGCGTCGTTGTAGTTGACGTTCGAGGTCGCCGCATCCTCGCCGCACGTACCGACCCGGAGCCACCCTGGTGCCGCCGCCTCGGTGGCGGTGACGACCACCGCCACCGCAGCCGGGTCGCCGGAATATTCGGCCGCAGCGCGGATCGTGTCGATGTCGAGCTCGACGGTGCCGCCCGCCGGCACCGGCACCCGGCCCGGCCGGTCTCGCGTGTCGAGCCAACGGGTGGGGACGGGCGCTTCGAATCCCTCGTCGGGCCGGAAGAGTCCGGTGACGTCGACGATCAGGTTGGTGGCCACGCGGGTGGTCGCACAGAAGGCTCCGTCGGGGTCGAGCGGGACGATGCCCGAGTGGGCTGCGACCTCGTCGCGTCGATGGTTGTGCATCGACACGGTCGGCGGCGTGCCGGCGCACGGGTGCAGCGTGACGAACCCGGCGGTGCGTGGGGCGGTCGTCGTCACGTTGACGGCAGCAGCGACGGCGCCGACGGCACCGGGCACCTCGATGCGGGTCGTCGAGCCGTCGGGAACGGTGGTCGCGACCGCGTCGACCGCGGAGCGGATCAGGCCGGCGAACAGCGCGGCGCCGGTGTTGTTCAGGTGGATCGCGTCGTAGGTCAGGCCGGGTCGGTCCGCGACCGCCGCCCAGTCGACGAGGTGCAGGTTCGGGTGCCGTTCGAGCGCCTGCTCGAGCAGGATGTTCACGTCGGGGAAGTACCACGAGTACGGCTGGATCTGGCGCCACCCGGCGCCCGACACGTACTGGGGCTTCACCTCGCGCAGCGTCACCCAGTAGATGTGGTCAACCCCCGCCGCGGTGAGCGTCGCGATCATGGAGTCGAGCTCGCGGACGAATCGGGGGTGATCCCAGTGCGGGAAGTTGTAGCCGGCCGCGATCACGACGTGGTCGCCGAAC
>CAXBAZ010000238.1:0-6386 GCA_963973395.1 uncultured Acidimicrobiaceae bacterium | reverse complement strand
GTAGGTGTCCTAGTCGAAGCCCGCGTACGGTTCGTCCAGGAACAGCAGGCGTGGGTCGTGGAGCATCGCGATCGTCAGATTGAGCTTTGCCCGGGTACCACCCGAGAGCTCCTCGACGCGGCGATCGGCGAATCGCTCGTACTCGAGCCGCTCGTACAACTCGGCTCGGCTGCGCTCGAGGTCGGCCGCCTCGAGGCCGTAGGCGGCCCCGAACAGTTCGAGGTGCTCGTCACAGGTCAGACGCTCGTAGAGCACAGGCTCCTGCGGGCAGTAGCCGAAGCTGTCGGTGCGTTCCACGGTGCCCGAGTCGGCGACCAGGTCGCCGGCGAGAATCTTCATGAGCGTGCTCTTGCCGGACCCGTTCTCGCCGACCAGCCCCACGATCTCACCGGGTGCGAGCGACAGACTTGCCCCCTGCAGCACCGGGGTCCGCCGCGAGTGTGGCCATGCCGTGCGGCGATACGACTTGTACAGGCCGTCGGCGCTCAGTACCGCTTCATCCGACGGCGCCAGCGGCTCCGGGTGCTCTCGATCGGACAGCTGACCCATCAGGGTGCTCCTCACGTGTTCGGACGCCGTGTCGACTCAGGGCCGGGCGAGCATGCGGTCGATGTCGGCTTGATGACGTTCGAGTGTCGCGAGGTACCCGGCATCTCGCGAGCGCTGGAGTTGCTCGTCGGTGCGATGGTTCTGCCGATCCGTGTGAGCGTTGGGTGTCGACATGCGCTGAGTCATCGACGTGTCGTTCTGCAACTGCTCGTGTGGGACTCGGTTCGTGGACGGAACGTCCACGTCTGCTGCGCCGGTTCCCGGCGTGGTGAGCGCCAACGCCGCCAAGCCGAGGACGGCCAAACCCAACAATCGTTTGAGGGCCCGGAACTCGAGGTTCGACTCGTTCCTCATCGGGTCACCTCCGATCGGCTGCAGGCGGAGGGAGCGTCTCTCGCTGGCCTTGTCCGTCGTCGGCGTTGGCCTTCAACACGAACCAGACCAGGACGCCCAGCATCGCCCCACACGTCAGCGCGGCGAACAGCAACGCGCTGCTCCACGCGGCTCCGAGCCAGATGGCGACGACAACGATCCCGGCCACCAGCACCATGTGCCAGACGTGGCTTCCGTTCTTCAACATGGCAACCTCCTTCGGTTCTCACCTCGATACTGCTACCCCCCACCCGTATCGATTAGGGCCATTGGTCCTAACTGGCGTAATGATCACCTCCGAGACTTGTCTAATACCCCCTACCCCTATATGGTGATCAGGTAACCGTCAGCGAGGAGAGCGTCGTGGGAGCAGCAGAATGGTTCGTGATCATCGGAGGCCTAGTGGTGGCCGGCTTCCTGACGTGGTTCTTCTTCGGACCCAAGCAGGCCCGCCGAGCGGCGCTGGTCGACGGTGTCCAAGAGGTGCGAGTCATCGTCAAAGGCGGTTACTCGCCTGACTTGATTCGCGTGCGCCAGGGGGTGCCGCTCCGGCTGATCTTTGATCGTCAGGAGGCAGGCGACTGCACCTCCCGGGTCGTGTTCCCGGACTTCGCAGCCTCGAAGTCATTGCCGGCGTTCGGAACTGCGACCCTCGAGCTCGCCCCTGATCATGCCGGACGGTTCGACTTCGCGTGCGGGATGAACATGATCCACGGCTCGTTGATCGTCGAGCCGGCCGACGGAGCCTCCCCCACCGACGACCGACCGCGCGAAACCGCTCGCGCGGTCGCCGTCGGCCCCACCAGCGATCAACCGCTCGCCACCGAGCAGATCGAGTTCCGGGTGACGGGAATGTCGTGCGCATCGTGCGTGTCCAACATCGAAACGGTGCTCGGTGCGCTCCCCGGCGTCGACCGTGTCGATGTGAGCTTCGGCACCGAGCGAGCGACCGTCGAGTACGACCCCGCGCAGATCACACCCGCCGATCTCCAGGCCGCGGTCGCCGACACCGGCTACCGGCTCGTGCCCCGTCCCGCCCCGGGTTCGGCCGACACCGACGACCACGAGGCCGCCGAACGACGCGCCGAGATCCGCGATCTGTCATGGCGGGTTGCGATCGGTGCGATCCTGGCGGCGCCCGTTGTGTTCGCCGTCATGGCCGCCGACCTGTTCGGTGCCATGTGGATTCCGGACATCCTGATGAATCACTGGTTCCAGCTGGCGGTCATCTCCCCGGTGATGCTGTACACGGGCTGGCCGATCCATCGCACCGGCTGGCTGACGTTGCGCCATCGCACCGCCGACATGAACAGCCTGATCACGATCGGCACGATCGCCGCGTTCGGGTACAGCGTCGTCGTCACCGTCGCTCCCTCCCTCATCCCCGCGGACATCCGTGCCGTCTACTTCGAGGCGGTCGGCGTGATCATCACCCTGATCCTCCTCGGTCGGCTGCTCGAAGTCCGCGCCAAGGCCGGGACCGGCGAGGCCATCCGCAAGCTGATCGGCCTGCAGGCACGCACCGCCACCGTCATCCGCGACGGCGGCGAGATCGAACTACCCATCGAGGAGGTCGTTCCTGGCGACGTGATCTTGGTCCGTCCGGGCGAGAAGGTGCCCGTCGACGGTGTCATCGTCGACGGACGCTCCACCTTGGACGAGTCGATGGTGACCGGCGAGTCGATCCCGGTCTCCAAGCAACCCGGCGAAACCGTCATCGGCGCCACGATCAACCAGACCGGAGCATTCCGGTTCGAGGCCACCAACGTCGGCGCCGACACCATGCTCTCCCAGATCATCCGCCTCGTCGAACAGGCGCAGGGTTCCAAGGCGCCGATCCAACGCCTTGCCGACCAGGTCTCGTCGTACTTCGTGCCGGCCGTGATGTTCATTGCGATCGCGACGTTCGTGACCTGGTTCGTCGTCGGACCCACGCCGGCGCTCACGCTCGCACTGGTCGCAGCGGTCTCGGTGCTGATCATCGCCTGCCCGTGCGCGCTCGGTCTCGCCACACCACTCTCGATCATGGTGTCGACCGGCAAGGGCGCCGAGCACGGCATCCTGATCCGCTCCGCGGAATCGCTCGAGACCGCACACAAGGTCACCACCATCGTGCTCGACAAGACCGGCACCATCACCCGCGGTGAACCGGCCCTCACCGACGTAATCCCCGCCGACGGTGTCGATCCCGCCGAGTTGCTGCGGCTCGTCGCGTCTGCCGAGCAGGCCTCGGAGCACCCACTCGCCCAAGCGATCGTCACCGGCGCCCGCGACCACGGCCATGTGCTCGTCGACGCGGCGGAGTTTGACTCAATCACCGGCAAGGGCATCCGCGCCGTGGTCGACGGCACCGAGGTCCTGGTCGGGAACCGACGTCTGCTCGACGATGCCGGCATCGATTCCGACGAGCTATCCGCAGTGATGGACCGTCTCGCCGAGTCCGGACGCACCCCGATGCTGATCGCACTCGACGGTCGCCCCGGCGGCGTCGTCGCCGTCGCCGACACGGTGAAGGAAGACTCCGCAGCAGCGATCGCGGCGCTGCGCGGCATGGGGATCAGCGTCGCCATGATCACCGGCGACAACCCCCGGACCGCAGCCGCGATCGCTCGCCAGGTCGGCATCGAGCGCGTCCTCGCCGAGGTGCTCCCCGAACACAAAGCACTCGAGGTTCGACGCCTGCAAGACGAAGGTGGCGTCGTCGCGATGGTGGGCGACGGGATCAACGACGCTCCCGCGCTCGCCCAGGCTGATGTCGGGTTCGCGATCGGAACCGGCACCGACGTGGCGATCGAATCGAGCGACATCACGCTCATCTCCGGCGCGCTCGACGGTGTCGTCACCGCGATCGCGCTCAGCCGGGCGACGATGCGCAACATCCGCCAGAACCTCTTCCTGGCCTTCGTCTACAACGGGGTCGGGATCCCCATCGCTGCCGGTGTCCTCTACCCCTTCACCGGTATGCAACTCAGCCCGATGATCGCCGCGGCCGCCATGGCCGCCTCCAGCCTCTCCGTCGTCGGCAACGCCGGCCGGCTCCGCCGCTGGCATCACCACCCGGCCACCGCCCTCGACGTCGTCATGCCGAGTGGCGATCCCGTCGTGGAGACCAACACCCACAACGTCGATGGCGACGCCACAGCACTCGTCACCGACCCCGTCTGCGGCATGCGCATCGACCCCAGCGAGGCCGCCGCCACGGTCACCCGGGACGGCGACACCTACTACTTCTGTTCGAACAGCTGCCACGACCAGTTCGTCGCCGAACTCACGGCCGTACCAAACCCGCACGACCACCACTCGCACCACTGAGAGGACACACGATGGACACAGACCTCCGGGAACGACCGTCCGAGCAATCACCGGCACGAAGCCGGCGCTCGACTAAGGTACCCCCCACCCCTATGGCCGGATACTCGATGTCGAAAGCCGACTACCAGGCGCGCCTGCGGCGCATCGAAGGCCAAGTGCGGGGCCTCCAACGCCTCATCGACGAAGACACCTACTGCATCGACGTCCTCACCCAGATCAGCTCCGTCACCAAGGCACTCCAAGGAGTCGGCCTCGGCCTGATCGACGAGCACATCCGCCACTGCGTGCGCGACTCCCTCCTCGAGGACACCGAGACCGGCGACGCGAAGATCAACGAAGCCACCGCTGCCATCGCCCGGCTACTGCGCTCCTGAACATCGGATTGCTACGACGACCCGAGCCGATCACCCAGCGAGGCACCGTCGTCGAGGGGCGATAGGTCGAACTCGTCCTCGCGGTCGTGGTCATACAGATTCGAGCGGACAGCTTGAACGAGTTCGGTCCCGACCACATCGGGCCGGCGAACTCGGCGCCACCCGAGGAGCACCGGGATCGGGATGACGAGCAGTAGAGCGAGGAGGCGCCACCACGCGCCAACACCGGCTCCTCCCGACGCACGATCGGAGACGGCGCGAATGCTGTCACCCCCAGCTGCGGCGTCGCCGGCCACGAGCGGAGGCGGGGTCGTGGCGGGATCGAGCGAGTCGTCGGATCTCACCGCGTCGGCGCTCCCAGCCTCGGCAGCGACCGTATCCGTCGCTCTTGGTTCGGCCACGAACAGGCCGAGCCCGACAGCGGTCGCGTCGTCGACGACACCACTTTCGACCAGGCCTGCCTGGCGCTGGAAGTCCGACACGGCATCCTCCGTCTGCGGACCGAACACACCATCCACATCGGCTGCGTCGTACACACCGGCGGCGACGAGCGCTTCTTGGACCTCGGTGACCGGTGATCCCTGATCGCCGGGCCGGACCTGCTCCCACGGGGGTGGTACCGCCGTGATCGTCGCTCCGCTCAGCACGATGTCGACCTGGGAGGCGATGAACTCCGTGACCGCGTCGACACCGCCCGCAGCGAGATGAGCCCCATCTGACTCGAACCACTCCGGCCGATCGGCGGAATGGCTCGCCCAGTCGGCGATCTGGAGATACCCGTCGAACTCGTCGGCGAGTGTGTACAGCGAACGGTTCGCGTCGCGGTAGGTGCTGCCGTTCGCGAGGTGGAGCGGCTCTTCATAATCGACGCCCTTGGTCCGCAACGACAGCCACACCACCGATCCGATCCCCTGCCGGCGCGCCTCGCTCACGATCGCTTCCACACCGTCGGCGAATCCGGTGTTCGAATCGTTGTAGCCCGTCATCACCACGAGCACCTCGCCCCACTGGCCCTCGTGAGCCTGAAGTGCCTCTACGGCGGTCGGGGGGCGGTACTGCTCCCGACTCCAGCACGACTCCTCGATCGTCCGGCGGCACGACTCCGCGTCGAACAAGAAGTTGAAGCGTTCGAGATCCCCGTAGCGGTCCGCCCACCGCACACCGGACAGCGTCGAGTCCCCGATCAACCCGATCGTCGGCGCACCCGCACCGGCGACCCAACGAACCGACGTGGGCGACGTCGTGTGAGCAGAGACCGGCCCCGTCAACGCGAGGAACGCCGTGGCCGCGAACAGACATGCGCCGACGCGACCGGGCAACCCCAATCCGAAAACCTTGAACCGACGACACTGCAACGACACGACGTCGTAGACTACCGACGGTCAGCGCGAGCGATACCTCGGCCCCCAGTGTGTCTTGCAAGTCTTCTGGAAGCGGGGCGGACCGCGCTTCGCGACCGAAACCCGCAACGATGCCTCACTTCACCGACCGCTCCGACTGACCCTGTGACACGCCTCCGCACCACATCGCGACCCATCCCCTGCATGGGGACGTCGTTCCTCGCTGCGCTCGCGATGATCACGCTCGCGGCATGCGCAACGACCGCGTCGAGCACATCCAGTCCGCAAGATCACCGTGGGCCGACCCAAGTCGACCCCGGCACGGCGGGTACAGCCGCACCATCGACGGCACCGACGACGACCGGACCAGCCACCTCGTCGACCACCATGACGCCCGCCACCGCAGCGAGTGGGTCAGGGACCGTCGGCACAGGCGGGA
>CAXBAZ010000237.1:0-6393 GCA_963973395.1 uncultured Acidimicrobiaceae bacterium | reverse complement strand
CCTCACACGCTCGCCGCCCGAACGTGAGCGCCCGCTCGATGTAGTCCTCTTCGTTCCACATCGGATAGAACACCGACAGCTTCTCGAAGACCTCCGGGGGCGCATCCATCACCGGCGAGGGTAGTCGGCACACCAGGGCGCCGCCCCGACACGCCCGACAGCTCATAGAGTCGTCGCCGTGTCCGACGCCGGCCCGACCCCTGCTGACGCTCCACCCGTGAACGTCACGTCGGAACCCCCGCGCGTGCTACCGCACCCCCGCCCTCCTCGCCCCGGCGACCTCTCGCTCGGCTGGCGGGCGGTCACGGCGGGCACGTGGATCGGCGTCGTCGTCGGGTTCGCCGCGGTCTGGAACACGAGTGTGCAACTCGGACTCTCGACGTGGTGGCTGGGCCCGCGGGCCGACCCACAGCCTGTCGTGGTCAGGTTCGCGCCGTTCGTCGCTCCCGTGGTCATGCTCCTCGCCACGGTCAACCAGGTCCGATGGCTCGGCTGGTGCGGGTTGGCCGCCGCCGCCGTGGTCGGCGGTGTCGCGGTCGGCGACGTCGGCCGCGTCACCTCGCTGGCCATGGTCGAGTTCGCGATCGCCGGCGCCGCCGCGCTGGTCTCGATCGCCTCGTTCACGGGCACGTACCGGCAGGCCGAGTCGACACCCGGTCCGGACGCGCCCGCGCCCGACTGACCGGCACCGTCCGACGACCTGCGCCCCGCGACCAGATAGGTTCGATCGCCATGTCGAAGGTGCTCATGTCCCTCCCCGTCGGTGATCGCGTCGGGATCGCGTTCTCCGGTGGGCTCGATACCTCCGCCGCCGTGGCCTGGATGCGGGAACGTGGGGCGATCCCGTACACGTACACCGCTGATCTCGGTCAGTACGACGAACCCGATCTGTCGGGTGTACCCGCACGCGCCGAGCAGTACGGCGCCGAACGGGCCCGCCTCGTCGACTGCCGTGCCGAGCTGGTCCGTGAGGGATTGATGGCGCTCCAGTGCGGGGCGTTCCACATCCGCACCGCCGGCAAGACGTACTTCAACACGACCCCGTTGGGTCGCGCCGTCACGGGCACGCTGCTGGTGCGCGCCATGAAGGACGACGGTGTCGATGTGTGGGGTGACGGCTCCACGTACAAGGGCAACGACATCGAGCGCTTCTACCGGTACGGCCTGATGGTCAACCCCGACCTGAAGATCTACAAGCCGTGGCTCGACCCGGCGTTCGTCGACGAACTCGGTGGACGCACGGGCATGAGCGAGTTCCTGCAGGCACGCGACCTCCCGTACCGCGACCCGGTCGAGAAGGCCTACTCCACCGACGCCAACATCTGGGGCGCCACCCACGAGGCGAAAGCGCTCGAAGAGCTCGCGACCGGGATGGAGATCGTGTCGCCGATCATGGGTGTCGCCCACTGGGACCCCGCCGTCGAGGTCCTGCCCGAGGACGTCACGATCCGGTTCGAGGAAGGGTGGCCGGTCGAGATCAACGGACAGACCTTCGATTCACAGGTCGACCTCGTGATGGAGGCCAACACGATCGGAGGTCGCCACGGTCTCGGCATGAGTGACCAGATCGAGAACCGGATCATCGAAGCCAAGTCGCGCGGCATCTACGAAGGCCCGGCGCTGGCGCTGCTGCACATCGCGTACGAGCGGCTCGTGTCCGGGATCCACAACGAGAACACGATGGAGAACTACGCCACGATGGGACGCCGCCTCGGCCGTCTGCTGTACGAGGGCCGGTGGTTCGATCCCCAGTCGCTCATGCTGCGCGAGCCGCTGCTGCGATGGGTCGGCGCCGCTGTCACCGGTGAGGTCACGCTGCGCCTGCGCCGCGGCGACGACTACTCGATCGTCGACACCCGGGGCGACAACTTCACGTACGAACCCGACCGGCTGTCGATGGAGCGGGTCGAGGCCCAGGCGTTCGGTCCCCTCGATCGCATCGGCCAGCTGACGATGCGCAACCTCGACATCACCGACAGCCGGGCCAAGCTCGACGTCTACCGCAGGGTCGGCACCCTGGGCCACGGGGGCATGCTCGAACTCGATCCCACCCGCGACGTGACCGTAACGGATGGTGTCTGACACCATCCGTTACGCGAGGGGCGGTCTACTGTCGACTCGCATGAAGGCAGTCGTGTGCAAGGAGTTCGGAACGCCCGAGGCGTTGGTCGTCGAGGAGATGGACGACCCGGTCGCTGGTGAGGGCCAGCTCCTGGTCGAGGTGAAGGCGTCGGCGGTGACGTTCCCCGACACGTTGATGATCGAGGACAAGTACCAGTTCCATCCCACGCCGCCCTACATTCCCGGTGGCGAGGCGGCGGGCGTGGTCGCGGCGGTCGGTGACGGGGTCGACGGATGGTCGGTCGGCGACCGTGTCGTCGGCGGTCTCGGCACGACCGGCGGCTACGCCGAACTGATCGCGATCCCCGCCGCCACCGCCCGGCGACTGCCCGACTCGGTCGATTTCGCCGTGGCGACCGGTCTCAACTATGCGTACGGCACCACGCTCTACGCCCTGAAGCACCGGGCGAACATCCAGCCGGGCGAGACGATGCTCGTCCTCGGCGCCGGCGGCGCGCTCGGCGTGTCGGCGGTCGAGCTCGGCAAGCTGCTCGGTGCCCGTGTGATCGCTGCCGCCTCGACCGAGGAGAAGCTCGACCTGTGCCGAGAACGTGGTGCCGACGAGACGATCAACTACGCGACCGAGAACCTGAAGGATCGCGCCAAGGAGCTGACGAACGGTCAGGGCGTCGACGTCGTGTACGACGGTGTCGGCGGCGACAAGGCCGAGCAGGCGCTGCGGGCGATCGGCTGGGAGGGCCGCTTCCTCGTGATCGGCTTCACCGGCGGTATCCCGTCGATCCCGCTCAACCTGACGCTGCTCAAGGGATGCCAGATCGTCGGGGTGTTCTACGGAGCGATGACCGCCCGCCAGCCGGAACTCAACGCCGAGATCAGCGACGAACTCATCCGGCTGGTCGCGTCGGGCGAGCTCCGACCACACGTGTCGGCGGCGTACCCGCTCGAGGACGCCGGTGCCGCGATGCGTTCGCTGATGGACCGCACCGCCGTCGGCAAGGTCGTCATCACGCCCTGACCAGGGCGCGTGTCACAACAGGCGCCGCAGGATCCCGGCGATCAGATCGACACGGCCGGGCATCGTGTCGACGAACACGTGCTCGTGATCGGCGTGGGCCCCGCCGCCGACCGCGCCCAACCCGTCGAGCGTCGGCACGCCGAGCGCAGCCGTGAAGTTGCCGTCGCTGCCGCCGCCGACCGAGACGCCGCCGACGCCGGGCATCGCCGCCTCGGCGAGCGGGAACAGCGTCGCCGACGCGGATTCGGGCATCGGAGGCCGCCCGATCTCGCCGAGGACGGTGATCGTGGCGTCGGGATCGACGGGTGTCAGCGCCGCCATCAGTGTCTCGACCCGCTCCTTCTCGGCGGCGTCGGTGACCCGGCAGTCGACCTTGATGCGCGTCTCGGCGGGCACCACGTTGTCGGCCGTTCCGGCGTGGGCGACGGTCGGAGTGACCGTGGTGCCGGCTGCGATGTCGCCGAACCCGGCGATCGCGAGCACCTGGCGCGATGCCTCGATCAGCGAGTTCACGCCCGCTTCCGGCTCGAGACCGGCGTGGGCGGCGCGGCCCCGCACGACCACCTCGAACGTGCCACACCCTTTGCGTCCCGTCTTGACCGCACCGCCGTCCGCGCTCGGTTCGAGCACCAGCACGTTCCCGCACGCCTGCGCCCGTGCCTCGAGCAGCGCCCGCGACGAACCGGAGCCGACCTCCTCGTCGGCCGTGAACAGCATCTCCACCCCGCTCGGGTCGTCGAGCTCGGCGACGGCGTGGACGGCCTGCACGATGCCCGCCTTCATGTCGAACACCCCCGGTCCGGTCGCCGTGCCGTCCGTGACGGTGAAGGGCCGATCCGCGAGCGCCCCGAGCGGGAAGACCGTGTCGTGGTGACCGAGGATCAGCACCTTCGGCTCGCCCCCACCCCGCCAGTGCACATGGGGTCCGGCGGGACCATCGACGATCTCGGGCCGGATCCCGGTGCGCTGCTCCATCAGATCCGCGAGCGTCGACGCCGACTCGGCGAGCGCAGCCAGTTCCAGCGACGGTGATTCCACCTCGACGAGCGTGCGGAGGTCGGCGAGGAGCATGTCGAGATCGGCCACGACGTCACCGTACAAGCCCGACGCTGGACGGTGCCGAGCGCACGCCGTCGTGCCGACCCCTCGGGCGACGGGTTCGGGGTGTCACCATGGGTCCATGACCCGACGTGCCCTCGGCATCACCGCCACGATCGCCCTCCTCCTCGGTGCCTGTTCCGGCGGCGACGACGCGAGCCCGGCGACGTCGACGGAGCCGCCGACCACCGCGGGCACCCAGCCCGCTGCAGCCGACACGCCGACGACCACCGAGCCCGGCACGAACACCGGCACGGACACGACCGCCACCACCGTGGCGGAGGACGCGGCCACAGCCGACGCGACCCCGACGTTCCAGGACGCCGACTTCACCGTGGCCGCCGGTACCGAACAGCTCTTCGTCACCGGCGCCGGACCGGGCCAGACCCTATCCGTGTTCGACGCAACCGGTGACGAGATCGCGTCGGGGGCGGTCGACGACGAGGGCGCGCTGGTCGTTCGGAATCTGGACGGCGGCGCGACCTACACCGTCGGCGACGATGCCCGCCGCAGTGCGCCGGCGGTCACGCTCGACCGCGACGATCATCCCGATCGGGCCTTCTTCGCCGAGCAACGGCTGCCGACCGACGGACTCGGCTACATCACCACTCGCGACGGCACCACGCTGTCGGCATCCGTCTGGCTCCCGGGCCCCGCCGAGAACGGGCCCTACCCCACCGTCGTCGAGTACTCGGGATACTCACCGAGCAACCCCGACTCGGCAGGATTCCCCGACATCTTCACGGCGCTCGGGTACGCGTACGTCGGCGTCAACATCCGGGGTACGGGATGCAGCGGTGGCTCGTTCCGCTACTTCGAGTACGCCCAGAGCCTCGACGGCTACGACGCGGTCGAGACCGTGGCGGCCCAGCCGTGGGTGCAGGGCAACCGTGTCGGCATGGTCGGCGTCTCGTACCCGGGCATCAGCCAGCTGTTCGTCGGTCAGACCCAACCCCCGAGCCTGGCGGCGATCACACCGTTCAGCGTGCTCGCCGACAGTGCGATCTCGACGCTCTACCCCGGCGGCATCCTCAACACCGGCTTCGCCGTGCCCTGGACCGAGGAGCGTCTCCGCGAGGCCGAGCCCGAAGGTCAGCAGTGGGCCGCCGACCGGATCGCCGCGGGCGACCAGGTCTGCGACGACAACCAGGACCTCCGGCTCCAGAACCCCGACCTGTTGGCCGAGATCACCACCAACCAGTACTGGACCGACGAGGTCGCGGGTGAGATCTCCCCGCGGCTGTTCGTCGATCGGATCGACGTGCCGACGTTCGTCGCCGGCGCCTGGCAGGACGAGCAGACCGGCGGCCACTTCGCGACGATGCTCGATGCCTTCACCGGCACCGAGCACGTCTACGCGACCCTGATGAACGGTCTGCACACCGAATCGATCGGTCCGGCCGTGTTCCCGCGGCTGGTCGAGTTCCTCGACATCTACGTGGCCGAACGTACCCCGTCGCTGGCCGTGGCGCGAGGCGTCGCTCCCCTGCTCGCCGAGCAGATCTTCGAGACCACCGACGTCGCACTCCCGGCCGACGACCGCTTCGCCGGCATGAGCCACGCCGAGGCGCTCGCGGCATTCGAGGCGGAACCGCCCATCCAGGTCCTGTTCGAGGTGGGCGCGGCCGACGGGCGCGGACCGCGTACCCCCCTCCCCCGCTTCGAGGCGTCGTTCCCGTCGTGGCCCGTCCCCGACGCCGAGCCGAATGCGTGGTACCTCGCCGGTGAGCGCACGCTGACCGGCGAGGCCCCGGACGGCGACGGGGCATCGACGTACCTCGCCCTGCCCGACGCGACCCCGCCGACGTGGTTCGACCCCACGTCCGGCAGCATCTGGTCGGTCGACGTCACCTACGACTGGCAGGAGGGCGGCCCAGGCACGTTCGCCGACTGGCTGACCCCTCCGCTCGCCGACGACACGGTCGTCGTCGGATCCGGATCGGTCGATCTGTGGCTGCGAGCCGACCTGCTCTCCGGGCCGGCCGACGACACCGACGTCGAGGTGACGATCACCGAGGTCCGACCCGACGGGCAGGAGGTGTACGTCCAGAGCGGATGGCTGCGAGCCTCACAGCGGGCGCTCGACGACGGCGCGTCGACCGAACTCCGCCCGGTGCACACCCACCGGGAGGAGGACGCCGCACCGCTGCCCGAGGGCGAGTTCGCCCTCGGCGTCGATCTGGGCGTCCCACGCGTCG
>CAXBAZ010000236.1:0-6411 GCA_963973395.1 uncultured Acidimicrobiaceae bacterium | reverse complement strand
ATCGACCACGGACCGGGGGGTACCGATATGGGGAATGCGTTGCGGGGCCGGACACGCCTACAAGCATCGAGTGTCTGGTTGAGCGTGGAGCGCAACCTATGACCCAGGCAATTGTTGGTGGGCTTACTTCTGGAGCCATTTACGCCCTGCTCGGCCTTGGAATCGTGATCGTTTACGGGGTGTCACGATTCGTGAACCTCGCCCAAGGCGAGTACTACGTGTACGGCGCGCTTCTCTCCACAACGCTGGTAGCCGCCGATGTCCCCATTTGGATCAGCGCGTTGCTCGCCATCGGCGCCGTAGCGATCATGTCCGCAGCCCTCGAGCGCATTGTCTTCTCGCGACTCGTTGACGCCCCACATGCCGCACAACTGCTGGCGGGGATCGGCGTCGCCTTCGCCCTGGCCGGGGCTGCCCGCGTCTTCTGGGGCACACAGGAACGAACGCTGCCCGCCTTTTGGGATAGAGACCCAATCGAGGTTCTCGGCGCGCGTATCAGCATGCAGGTCCTCGCCCTCTTGGCGACACTCTGTCTGCTGTGGCTTCTACTGTGGCTCTTGCTTCATCGAACGATGCTCGGAACGATGATGCGTGCCGTCGCGACGTTGTCGGGCCGGGCAGGGCTGCTCTCGGTCAACGTCACGATGGTCACGACCGTGGCCTTTGCCCTGGCCGGCGCCGCAGGCGCCGCAGCTGGCATCGTCGTGACCCCGCTGGTCTTCGTCACGTACCACTCCGGTCTGCTACTCACGATCTACGGCTTTATCGCCGCCGCGTTCGGTGGGATGCGTTCGATCCGGGGCACCGTCGCTGGCGGGCTGCTCATTGGCGTTCTCGAGTCACTGATGGCGTACTACGGCGATTCCGCCCTGAAGACGCCAATGGCATTCGTCCTGCTCGTACTGATCCTCGTCTACCGAGCATCACGGGAGAGCGATAGCGCAGGCTTGCTCTCGGCGGTCCGGTCGGCCAGGACTCGCGCCCAGTCGATGGCGGCACTGCCGCCTGTCGCTCCACCAGCCATGCTGCTCCGACTCACCGGCCTCCGAGCTAACGCGATCGGCGTCGGTCTGGTCGCCCTCTTCGCTGTTGCAGGACCCGTCGTACTGTCACCCTACTGGGTCTCGCTGTTGAGCTTCGTCGGAGTCTTTGTGATCGTCGGCATCGGCCTCGACCTGCTCCTCGGCTACACCGGCCAACTCTCGCTCGGACAGACCGCCTTCATGGGTGTCTCAGCCTACATGGTTGCACTCAGCTCGGAATGGTGGGGCCTGTCCGCATGGCCCGCGGCGCTGATCGCCGTTGCGTTCACGGTCTCGTTGGCAGCAGGGCTCGGAGCTGTCGTGCTCCGTCTGCGCAACTACTACTTCACACTGGCCACGCTCGCGATTGCGATCGCGGCCGAGGCTCTTGTCAGCGGTCTGCCTGCACAGCTCGGTGGTCCCTCCGGACTGCGCGTCCGCACGACTCTGTCCTTGCCCGGATTCGTGCTCGACACGTCGAGTCGGCTGTTCACCGCGACGTGGATAACGGTCTGTGTCGCGTTGGTCGTGGCATTGCGCCTAACGAGATCTCGTGTGGGCCTGGCAATGAAGGCCGTCGGCGCCGATGAAGCGCTCGCTTCGGCAGCGGCGATCACGCCGTTCACCACCAAGCTCAAGATCTTCATCGTCTCGGGTGTCTTTGCGGGGGTGGCTGGGGTGCTGTACGCCCACACCCTGATGTACGTCTCGCCTAGCTCACTAGGACTGCTCGGAGGCTTCGATGCGGTCGTCGGGCTCCTGCTAGGAGGCTTTGGCACCGTGTGGGGCGCAGTCGTGGGTATCCCAATCATCCGGCTCGCCCCGCAGTTCATCGAACGCTTCGCGGAGTATCAGGAGCTGATTTACGGTCTACTCGTCGTAAGTCTCGTCGTGCTGTTGCCCGACGGCCTTGTCGGTGCATCGTCGAAGGCGTATGGACGCGTACGCCGTGGAACATCGGCGCCGTCCGACGTGGCGGACACTGGCCGCGCAACAGCCGCAGTATCGCACGCAGGCCCATCGGACAGGGAGGCGCCTGTGCGGAAGTCCGCCAGCAACGGCCAAGTCGTATCCCTTGAGGTTGGGGAAGCCGCCCAAACCACCGGTCCCGCTCTGCGGGCTGACGGAGTGAGCAAGAAATTTGGAGGAATTCGAGCGCTCAGTGACGTCCACCTGGCGGTGAGTCCGGGACGGATCGTCGGCCTGATAGGGCCTAACGGAGCGGGCAAGAGCACGTTCCTCAGCGCACTCGCCGGGAGCTTACAGCCCGACAGCGGGCAAGTCACGATGTCGGGTCAGGACATTACCGGGTTCTCCGCCGATGCCCGTGCCCGCTACGGACTCGCAAGGACGTTCCAGCTCCCGCGCATCCCCCATCAAATGACCGTGCTCGACGTCGCAATGCTCGGCACCTATCGCCGTGGGCATGTCGGCGTGTTTCGCTCGGTGCTCGGGGCTACCTCGGGCGAACAGCGGGCGATGGAAGCAGCGGCGATGGAGGCGCTTGAACTGACCGGTATCGCTCATCTGAGGCACCTCGAAGCGGATCGGCTAAGCACGGGTGAGCAGAAGATGCTCGAACTGGCCCGAGCGCTAGCCAGTGCCCCGCAGGTACTTCTCGCCGACGAACCGGCCGGGGGACTCTTCGACGATGAAGTCGCCCGGCTCGAGGAACTACTCCGGAAGCTTGCTTCTCAGGGCCTCAGCATCGTGCTCGTCGAGCACCACATGGAGTTGGTGATGAGCGCGTGCTCCGAGATCGTTGTGCTCAACGAGGGGCATGTGATCGCGATCGGCGCCCCGAAGGTCGTCCGGTCCAACCAGGAGGTGCTCGATGCCTATCTCGGTGTCTGACGATGGCCGACTCGACGTCACAGGGCTCACAGCGGGCTATGGCCAGGTCACGGTCGTGCGCGACGTGAACCTGCGGGTGGATCGCGGTGAGTTCGTCTGTCTCCTCGGCGCCAATGGCGTGGGAAAGACGACGCTCCTTCGGGCCATCGTGGGCGACGCCGACGTCAGTAACGGGAGTGTCACCTTCGATGGCCGTCAACTGACCGGAATCTCTTCGCACCGGGTGACCCGGGCCGGGATGGCGATCGTTCCCGAGGGGCGGGGTCTGGTCAGCGACATCTCTGTTCGAGACAACCTCCTGCTCGGATCAATTCCTTGGAACCGGAAATACTCGTCGGCTGAGCTCTCCAGCTCGATGGACGAGATCTTCGATCGATTTCCCATACTTGGACAGCGCCGGTACCAACTCGCAGGTCATCTGTCGGGTGGCGAGCAACAGATGCTCGCGATCGGACGTGCGCTGATGTCTCGCCCGCGACTTCTGGTGTTGGATGAGCCATCGCTTGGACTTGCGCCGCTCCTCGTCCGACAGGTCTTCGACGATCTGGCCGCAGCTAACCGGGACGGATTGACAATTCTCGTTGCAGAACAGAACGCCGCAGCGGCACTACGTGTCGCCGAGCGTTCACTTGTCATGGCGGGGGGTCGGATTGTTCGCGAAGGAACAGCGGATTCACTCCGCGACTCCCACGAGCTTCGAGCGATGTTCCTCGGCACGTCGAAGAACGGCTCGGAACCCGATTCGGCGATCGCTGGGAGCTGTTCTGACGCCGTCAACCAGTCAACACCAACACAGCACCATGAGGGGAACCACAAATGAAATGCAACAATCGACTCACGAAAGCGCTGGCTCTTGTCGCCGTCGTATCGCTCACCGCGAGTGCGTGCGGTAGCGACGACGACGCAGCGCCAAGCACGGACGCAGCGCCAGACACCGCAGTACCCGACACCGCAGCGCCAGACACGGAAGCGCCAGACACGGAAGCGCCCGACAGTGACGACTCGGTTGCCTCCACCGAGCCCGCCGGGAATCTGCCGGGATCTGGCGAGAGTTTCACTGTCGGCGTGATCCTGCCCCTCACGGGGCCCGCCGCATCCATCGGGGCGGACTTCGAAGCTGGGCTCAAGGTCTTCGGGGAAATCGACCCCACCGCGGCGCAGATGGATATCGAATTCATCGTGTGCGACGACGAGACGACGCCTGATGGAGCTTCCTCGTGTGCACTTCGGCTCAGCCAACAGGACAACGTCGACATGATCTATGGACCGGTCATCTCGGGAATGCACGCGGGTGCCACACCGGTGTTGGCTGGCGGGCCACCGTCCGTCACTCCTTCCCCCTACGTCTCGGTGGAAGAGGGCGATCCGATCTTCTCGGCGGCGGGCCGAGCGAGCGACCTCGACCGTACGACGCTCGAGTACGCCGCTGAGCGCGGGTTCGAGAGGGTTGCTCTGCTGGCCACCACCGACACCACAGGTGAGACCGCGGTACAGAACATCCAGGCAGCAAACGAGGATCTAGGACTGGATATTGCGATCGAGCGAATGGGACCCGCCGACGTGGACGTTTCATCGCAAATCAACCGCCTACTCGAGACCGATCCCGAGTACGTGTATATCGGCGCCTCCGGTGCAGCTGTCGGGGTCGCGCTACAGGGCTTCTCGCAGGCCGGTTCCGATCTGCCGACCGCCCTTATCTGGTCGAACACCACAAAGGGATTTCTCGATGCCGCCGGTCCGTTGATGCCCACCGAGACGCTCTACGGAGTCGCACCATCTTGGCTACCGGAGAACATCGACGACCCGGAGCGCGCACAACTCATCCGTGATTTCCAGGAGGCATTCGAAGCAGAGGCCGGGGTTCCGCCGTCGTTCGTGGTGCAAGGTGCATATGACGCATTCCAGTTGATTGCGGCTGCTCTGTTGAACACCGGTGGCGACAGCGAAGCAATCGTCGAGTACATCGAGGGCCTCACGGACTTCCAAGGCCTGAACTGGCTGCTCAGCTACTCCGAGACGAACCGTCTCGGCAGTGAGTCGGGCAACTACGTCATGATGCGCTACGACCCGGACAGCGGTTCCTGGTCCTTGGCCGACTGACGTGATCACCGCGCGGCCGGCAAACCTGCACCGATGCCGGCCGCGCGGTTGATGGGCGATCGCTCTAGTGGCGTGGCCAGTGTCGGAGCAACCGGAGAGAGCGACCTGCCATGGATCAAAATCGGAATCTCGATGCTTCGCTACGCCGTCGTGGACGACCGCGTCATGCCGAACCCAGCCCAGAGTATCGGGCGCGCCTTGACGAGATTGTCGCCGTAGCGACGGAGGTATTCCGCCAGAAAGGTTATGAAGCTGGTTCGCTCGAGGATGTGGCGAAGGAACTCGGCCTGCGAAAGGCCAGCCTGTATTACTATTTCGAGAGCAAGAGTGCTCTGCTTCATCTCATCTTCGAACGAGCGATCGACGATGCCCTCCAGCGCATCGCATCGATTGCGATGATCGAGGACCCGAGAGAACGACTCGAAGCCCTCATTCGCCACCAGGCGGTCCGTGTCGCCAGTGAGCCATCCTTGTTCACGGTCTTTTTCGACCAGCGCCCGAGCCTCAATGCTGTTCATTACAGTGAAATATTGGCGAAGGAACGTGCGTACGTTCGCGCCTTTGCCGACGCCGCTCAATCAGCGCGCAATGCAGGGCTCCTACCTGACGCGGACCCACGGACGCTTGCGGACATCCTGCTCGGCATGACCAACTGGTCGTATAAATGGTTCGATCCCGACCGAGACGACCCAGAGGCCTTCGCCGACATATGTGTCGCTCTGATCTTCTCCGATGTCAGGGACCGGACCGAGGACGATTGATGAGAACGGGTTGATCTCCGACCCTGCCCGGCCTGTACGCATTGAACGCCACCGACCGGAACGCGGTCGACGAGCAAACCCGGACCATGACCTACCGACGCTGTGAACCTGAATCCGAGCGACGTTTGAGGTGGAGCGGGCTGCTTGAGTAGTTTCCTCTTCCGGCGCAGAGTGGCTCTTTGATTCTCGGTGATATCGAAGGCATCGAGCCTCGATGAGCCAATGATGCTACGACTATGCGAGCGTGGCTCACTGGGCCTGCCGAGGGGTGCGTGATCGGCGTCGGCGCAAGTGGCCGACCGGTCGCTGGTCCCCAGCCGAGGTCCGTCGCCTCGGACGCAGCATCGCGAAGTGAGCCGATCAGATCCGCCTTAGCATCGCGCCCACGTCGCCGATGGGCCGACCACCTTGTCCAAGCGCTTGTAGCACGTCGTTCGAGCTCGTCGACCTCCGACAGCACCGAGTCCGCTGCCTGCTCTGTGGCTCCTAGCCCAAATGAGCTCCACGACCCACGACGCAACCCTGAAGCGCGCAGAACCCCTTAACCCGCTGCGATCGCTCGTTCTGGCGATCTACCTCCGCTTGGGTCGGGCGTTATCCGCAACGAACTTAAGGATTGCTGTGAGCGATCACGGAAACCCGTCATCGGCGATCATCGAAATCCGACATGGAGT
>CAXBAZ010000235.1:0-6414 GCA_963973395.1 uncultured Acidimicrobiaceae bacterium | reverse complement strand
GCGATCCACAGCCAGTTCGCGGTGAGGAACTCGATCACGGCAGTTCCCTTCGTCCCGGACGGACCCGCACGGGCACCAATTCGGTGGTGGCGGCGGCGTGCCGGGCGATGTGGTCGGTCGCGGCGGCGAACGCCACGAGCCCGAGGGTCATGGTCAGGGGCCAGATCATGTTGAGTTCTCCTACATTGGGTTTTCCGGTGTATGTCCATCATGGGTGAGCCGCCGGGCGGTGGCATCCGGTGTGGGTACCGAACTTGACAGCGGTCGACTACGGACCCTGCGACGCCGCGCAGGAGCACGGCGGGGCAGCTACTGTCTCTTACACGATGTCGTTGATCTGGGTCGCAGCGTGAGGATCGAAGCGGAGGGTCGTCTCGACGCGCTGTTGCACGGCGCGCTCGAGCTCTCCGCCGACCAGATCCTCGAAAGGATGGTGCGCTGCGCCGCCGAGGTCGCTGGCGCCAGGTACGCGGCCCTCGGCATCTATGACGCCACCGGCAAGATCGAACGGTTCGCCCACGTCGGCCTCGACGCCGACACGGTTGCCCGCATCGGCGACTTCCCCCAAGGGCGCGGCCTGCTGGCGGAGGTGATCGTCGCCGCCGGCCCGATCCGCCTCACCGATATCGGGTCGGACCCCCGCGCCTGTGGGTTCCCGCCCTACCACCCGCCGATGCGATCGTTCCTCGGGGTGCCGGTGCGGGTCGGGAAGCGCCGGTTCGGCAACCTGTACCTCACCGAGAAGCTCGACGGCGGCGACTTCGACGAGACCGATGAGCGGCTGGTCGTCACTCTGGCGGCCTTCGCCGCGGCAGCCATCGAGTCGGCGCTGCTCGTGACCACTGAGCATGATCTCGCCGCCGCGCAAGAGCGCTCTCGGGCCCAGCGGGAGATGCTTGCCCGGGTGATTGGCGCCCAGGAGGCGGAGCGGGCCCGGGTGGCACGCGACTTGCACGACCAGATCGGCCAGTCGCTGACGTCGGTGCTGCTCGGCCTGCGCCTCGTCGACGGCTCGCTCCCGGCCGACGCCCCCGGCCTCGAGGACGCCCGGGCGCACACCGATGAGGTGCGGACGCTCGTGGCGCAGGCGCTCGAAGAGGTACGCCAGCTCGCCTTCGAGCTGCGCCCGACGGTGCTTGACGACATCGGGCTGGTCGCCGCCGTGCATCGCCTCGCCGCCCACCTCACCGACAGGTTCGGGGTGCGGATCGAACTGACGCTCGATGGCGTCGATGACGACGTCCGGCTCCCCGCCGAGGTCGAGACGGTCGTCTACCGCGTCATCCA
Organism: uncultured Acidimicrobiaceae bacterium; assembly: GCA_963973395.1. Classification (GTDB taxonomy): domain Bacteria; phylum Actinomycetota; class Acidimicrobiia; order Acidimicrobiales; family Ilumatobacteraceae; genus Ilumatobacter. The sequence goes on along the minus strand of CAXBAZ010000235.1, from coordinate 5,127 downwards.
GGAATCGCTCACCAACGTCGCGCGCCATGCCCACGCAACGCGCGCGGGGGTAGAGATCGCCGTCAACCATCACGAAGCACGGGCGCGCATCGTCGACGACGGCGTCGGCTTCGACGTCGGCGACAACCCCCCGCGGTCCCTTGGGCTCGCCGGCATGCACGAACGGGCGTCACTGGTCGACGGGCGCCTCGACATCGTGTCCGCCCCGGGGGAAGGCACCACGATCGTGCTCGAGGTGCCGACACCCCTGCACGGTGGGGAAGAGTCATGAGCGAGATGATTCGCGTCGCGCTGTGCGATGATCATGCCGTGGTGCGCAGCGGGCTCGGGCGCATCGTGGCCGACGACCCTGGCTTGGAGGTGGTCGGCGAGGCCGGCAGCGCCGAGGAAGCCGTCGCCGTGGCCCGCGCCGAGCGGCCCGACGTCTTCGTCATGGATCTCGGCCTGCCAGGCACCAGCGGCATCGAGGCAACCCGCCAGGTCATCGCCGTGAGCCCCGACACCGCGGTGCTGGTGCTCACCGTGCACGACGACGTGGCCTACCTCCGCAAGGCGTTCGAGGCCGGCGCCCGGGGTTACCTCGTCAAGGACGCCGCCGACGTCGAGCTGGTCCTCGCCATCGGACAGGTCGCGGCCGGTGAGCAATACGTGCACCCCCGCCTCGGCGCCGCCCTGCTCAGCCCGACCGCCGCCGGGCGTGTCGTGGGCCCGGGCGGCGAGCTGTCCGAGCGCGAGCAGGATGTGCTGCGGCTTGTGGCGCTCGGGCACACGAACGCCGAGATCGCCACCGAGTTGTATGTGTCGGTCCGCACCGTCGAGACCCACCGCGCTCATGTCCAACAGAAGCTAAACATCAAGGCCCGCGCCGACCTGGTCCGCGTTGCCCGCGAGCACGGACTGCTCGAGGGCGACGACGAGCTGAGTCCGTAACCGCCCGCAGTGCCCATCCGTAGACCTGCCGGATGCCGTCTCCGGCCGCCACAAGCAGAATCGGGATGTAGAAGGAGGCGCCGGATGGCACTGTCGCCCGTCGAGGCAACCGACAAGATGGGACACGGGCACGTGCAACACTGCCCAGTCTGTGACGGTACGCCACGTGTGCTCGTCGCCATGACGCACCCGGCCATGCTGCGCTTCACCCGCCAACTCCTCGAACGCGAGTGCGGTTGCTGGGTCGCCAGCGAGGCGCACCGCGGCGCCATCCTCGCGATGGCCGTCGACGAGACGTCCCCCGACCTCGTCGTCATCGACGCCGCCGACTTCCCAGCTTGCTGCCTCCCTGCGCTGGACCGCATTCCCCGGGAACGAGTGATCGTCATCGGTCCTGAACCTGACCACGCCTACCGCGACGCCGCCCTCGCCAACGGCGCCGCCGCCTGGCTCGCCCGCGACGAGGTCGCCGACCGGCTCGGCGCCGAGATGCGTCGTGTGCTCGGCTGCCGACACGACCCGTGCCCGCCCGGCCACGAGGCGCGGCGACCGCCGGAATAGCGATCAGCGGCCGCCGGGCGCCGGCGAACTTCGCGCTTGGAGGTGCTCGCGCCACGGGTCGGCGGTCGCCTCCTTCACGACGGCGCATGTCTGCGTCGGTCGGTAGCCGTGGCTAGGAATGCGGCTGCCTGCAGGGCGAGCAGACCGCCACCGAGCACCAAGAACGGCACCCGGAACCAATCGGGTGGAGGAACTTGCTTGTGGAACGACGCCGTGTAGTGAAGGAACAGGAAGTACCCGGCGTGCAGCAGCGACATGTAGTACACGAACAGCGCGCTGTGGTGCAGGCATTTCCAGCCCCTCCCGAGGCGTCGCATTGCCCAGTCCGACGATGTCGCCGCGAGCACGAGCGCAAACCCCAACGCCGTCAACCCGATCAGGTTCGCAAGCCCGAAGCCCGGCTCGAGGCGAACGTCGCGGCCGAGCTGCGGAATGAACTCGTAGCCGAGGAAGCGCCGCAGACTCCAGCGGGCCCAGCCGTGGACGACGAGGAGCCCGTGCAGTGTCCCAGTGTCCCAGTGACCGCGAACCAGATCCCGAGCTGGCGGCGCCACGCCAACAGCGGTGCCGTACGCCGCACCAGCCGGGCGAGTGGGCCCACCGCGAGCGTGAGCAGCAAGAGCCCGAACGCAGCGTCTCCGACCGCCTTCCAGAGGCGCATCTCCGGAGACCACGTCGGTCGGCTGGCCCAGGACACCAGCGCGAGGAGGCCACCGAGGGTCGCCACGGCGAGATGGCGGATCAGCGGTCGCGGCGCGCGACCTCGGCCCGCGCGCTGTGGCCCAGCCGACGTTGCACTCTGAACCCGCGGCCGGCGCTGCTTTGACCTCGCCGTCACGAAACTGGACGCTCGGGCGATCGCTGTCGCTGAGCCGAGTGCTGGCTACAGTGCGTCATGGTACGACAGTGTGTCGTAGTCAGTGTTGCTCGGCAAGGCGAGGGAGAACGTGATGACTGCGATGTCGAGGCTGGAGAGCGTGTTCTGTCGGTCTGTGCCCTGGTCGGCGTTCGCGAGGCGCGTGGTGCTGCCGTGGGCGGTCCAGGGCTCCTCGGTGACGGGCGACGTGCTCGAGCTGGGCGCTGGGAGTGGCGCGATGTCCGAACGGATCCTCGAAGGTGGGGCTGGGGTCCGGCTCACGGCGATCGACATCGATCCGTCGATGGTCGACAGGATCGAAGACGCCCTCGCTCCATACGGCGCATCTGCCGTTGCCGGCGTCGGTGACGCCACCCGGCTGCCGTTCCGTGATGGGTCGTTCGACGTCGTCGTGAGCTGGCTCATGCTGCATCACACGATCGACTGGGAGACGGCCATCACGGAAGCGGCGCGTGTCCTGCGGCCAGGGGGCCGCCTCGTCGGGTACGACCTGGTCGACACCCGCACCGCCCGATTGATCCATCGGCTGGATGGATCAGAGCACCGCCTGTTCTCGCCTTCGGCGCTCGAGTCCGCACTCGAATCCGCATTCGGCGCAGCCACTGTCGTCCCCGCGATCAGGGGGCTCGTCTGCCGATTCTCCGCGACCGCCCGCGGAAGTGTCCGCAACGGGAGTGCGTAGATGCCACGGATGCGACAGACCCGCCTTGCGGCAACGATGGGAGTCGTGAGTGCCGAACCGGCTTGGCGTGACAGAGGAGACGATTGGTGAGCACACACGACCATCCTGGACAGCGCGATCGCGTTCCCGTTGAGCCCGGCGCTGGGAACGTTGCTACATCGGTGCTGGAGATGAAGGGCCTGCATTGGGCGACGGAGAAGGCGAGAGTCGAGGCCACCCTGGCTCGTCTCGATGGCGTACGGACCGTCGACGCGAACCCCGTCGCGCAGACGGCCACGGTCTCCTACGACCCGACTGTAACCAGCGTCCGGGAACTGAAACGGTGGATCGAGGAGTGTGGTTTCCACTGTGCCGGCCAGTCGGTCCCGGGGCACGTCTGCAATCCGATGGATGAACCCCGCGTGGACCTACCCGCCGCCGACGGCGACGTGCACGCAGGCCATGAGGAGCATGGCGGCGGAACCGAGCAGATCGCTCCGTCGCCGCACGAGATGATGGGACACGGAGGCCACGGCGCCGCGTCGATGGACGACATGGTGGCCGACATGCGCCACCGATTCCTGGTTGCCGCGATCTTCTCGATCCCGATCCTGCTCTGGTCACCGATCGGGCGAGACGTACTCAACTTCACGGTGACCGCCCCGTTCGGGCTGCGCGACGACGTGTTCATGTTGTTGTTGAGCGTGCCGGTGATCTTCTACTCGGCGTGGATCTTCTTCGACGGCGCCTGGCGTGCGCTGCGGGCCCGGACGCTGGACATGATGGTCCTGGTCGCAGTCGCGGTTGGTGCCGGCTGGTTCTACTCGCTCGGCGTGACCCTGACCGGCGGCGGCGAGGTGTTCTACGAGGCTGCGACCGTCCTGTCCGCGTTCGTGCTGCTCGGGCACTGGTTCGAGATGCGAGCTCGTGGCGGAGCGAACGAGGCAATCCGCGCCCTGCTCGACCTCGCGCCACCGATGGCGACGGTGATCCGCGGCAGTGAACCGTTCGAGATACCGACCGCTGAGGTACAGGTCGGCGATCTGCTCCTGGTCCGGCCCGGCTCGAAAGTCGCCGTGGACGGCACGGTCGAGGAAGGTGAGAGCGATCTCGACGAGTCGATGGTCACCGGTGAGAGCCTGCCGGTGCACAAGGCGCCCGGTGCCACGGTGGTCGGTGCCACACTCAACACAACCGGGACATTGCGGGTGCGCGCCACCAAGGTCGGCGCCGACACTGCGCTCGCACAGATCGTCAAGCTGGTCCAGGAGGCCCAGAACTCCAAGGCCCCCGGTCAGCGCCTCGCCGACCGGGCTGCGTTCTGGCTCGTGTTCGTAGCGCTCATCGGTGGCACGGGCACGTTCTTGGTGTGGAGCGTGATCGCTGACCGGCCGGTCAACGAGGCGATCCTGTTCGCGATCACGGTTGTCGTCATCACCTGCCCCGACGCGCTCGGGTTGGCCACACCGACGGCGATCATGGTCGGTACCGGGCTTGGTGCCCGCCGCGGCGTGCTGTTCAAGAATGCGATGGCGATCGAGACCGCGGCCCACATCGACACCGTCGTGATGGACAAGACGGGCACGCTCACCAAGGGCGAGCCGGAGGTCACCGACGTCATCGCCGACGGCATCGACGAGACCAGGCTCCTCGCGCTCGTCGCAGCGGTCGAACGCGAGTCCGAACACCCTCTCGCTCAAGCCATCGTCACCGAGGCGGAGCGACGCAGCGCACCGGTCCTGCGCGCGGACAGCTTCGAGAGCGTGCCTGGCCATGGCGCGCTCGCCACCGTCGACGGCCAGCGCGTCCTGGTCGGGAACCGCCGGCTGATGGAACGCGACGGCATCGACCTCGGCGAGCTCTCGAATCGCCGAACGGAACTGGCCGAGGGTGGCCGCACCGCCGTCATCATCGCGATCGACGGGCGAGCCGCCGGTTTGATTGCGATGGCCGACGCTCCCCGTCCCACCGCTGCCGCAGCGGTCGCCGAACTCCGGCGGCTCGGTGCCGAGGTCGTCATGCTCACCGGCGACAACGACGCGACCGCCCGCCGAATCGGGGCGCTGCTCGGGGTCACGACCGTGATCGCCGAGGTCCT
>CAXBAZ010000234.1:0-6461 GCA_963973395.1 uncultured Acidimicrobiaceae bacterium | reverse complement strand
ACGCTCGCTGAGATGAGGGAGCACCTGCACTCCGGCTCGGATCAGCTCTGAACTGCTCGACCGGATGCCCATTACGTAGACCTTCCAGCTCAGCCGGTAGGCGCGACTCTGGGCGTCACGGTCGACGAAGCCTTCATCGAGCAGAACTTTGAGTGTCCGCGAGGCCGTACTCTTGTCGAGCCCAAGTTCTCTCGCGATTCTGGTGACGCCGAATCCGCCACTTTCGCCTGCTGTCCGGCGAGCGAGGAGCTCAAGGACAGCAAGTCCACGTCGCAGCGTTGTCGCGTCGCTCGTTTCACATGGCCCGGCCGGTCGTGAGGAACCAGGATTCGAGGGCCGCCCGGGACGGCGACTCCTAGCTACCGTTCGGGAAGTGACTGGCACGCCGGACGCACCTCCTTCGCCAGCAACCGGATGCACTCGACTAGATCGTAGTGTGAGGGGCCGTCCAGCCGAAGTGTGACGGCGTCGACGCCTAGGTCGGCGAGTTGTTGCAGCTGCCGGATGCAGTCTTCTGGACTGCCGATCACGACGGTTCCGGCGTCAAGGAGAGCGTCGAAATTGTCGATGAACCTTTCGGACCGTCCGAAGTCGGCAGTTCGTCCTGATCGTTCGACCATCGTCTTGTACATATTGACTGTTCGGTTCACGTACTCGACGATGTATCGCTCCGACTGCTCCCGAGCCCGCTCCGTGGTCGCTGCGCAATGCCCAAGCACGTTCAGGATCACCTGGTCACTCGTCTGCTGGTTTGCGTGGACAGGCGTGATCGTCTTGCGGCCCTCGCGGTACCGTTCGATTCGCCGGTGTACCTGGTCGAGGTCCAGCGCGTTGCCTCCAGTCATCAGGCCGAAGCCCAGAGACCCGCCGACTTCATGCGAATGTGGGCTCGTCGCGGCCCAGTACAGGGGAGGATGCGGAGCCTGGACTGGTCGAGGCGTAACGCTGACGTCGGGAACGGAGTAGTACTTCCCATTCCACTCTGCGCTGTCTTGCGTCCATGCGGATAACACGACCTTCATGGCTTCGATAGTGCGCTCTTCCGTCTCGGGAATCGGCACGTCGAACGCGTCGGCGGTGACAGGTGTGTTGCCACGACCAACCCCGAAGTCGAGGCGGCCACGACTCACGACATCGACAGCGGCCCACCGCTCGGCGGCTTGGATGGGGTTGTGTAAAGGCAGCACTACGACGGCAGGCTGAATTCGGATGTTCTCAGTCACCTGAGCAATCGCAGACAGGACGACCTCTGGTGCGCTCGTCGAGTTGGTCGGATGTTTGAAGTGCTGTTCCGACACACCGAACGAGTCGAGACCGCACTCGTCCGCTACGCGGGCCTCCTCGATCAACTCAAACAAGCGTTGGTGAGGTGTGCTTCCCTTGCGCACGTACCCTTCCATGAACACGCCAAGTTTCATTGTTCCTCCAACATCTGTAGGGGGTTCGGCCGTCGGCGCTCGGTCACCCTGCGGGGAGCGGTCCGTAGGTGGACTCGAGATGTGCGAAGAAGCCCTCGTCGTCGAGTTCTTGGAACAGGTCGCGGTCCGGGATGATCGAGTTGACGTCAATCCCGTCGATCGATTCGCCCTTAAGCTCTTCTGCTTTGAGCGTCGCCTGCTTGAGTTCCTCGGACGTGTCGGCCGATGCCGGCACGGGGGGTTCCGATGCGGCACGTAGCTCGTCGATGCTCGCTGTCAGCAACGCGTCGTCGGCGTCAATGTCGAGTTCCATGTACTCGGCGAGCACTTCTCGCGCCGTCTGGTCATCGGTGAAGATGATCCAGAGTGCTTCCAGCCATCCCCGCAGGTACGCCTTGGCGGTGTTCGGGTTTTCGTTGACCCATTCAGGGTTGCCGAGGTATGCGACCCCAGGGAAGGGAATGTTCTCTTGCGCGAGATCAGCGAGCATGTTGAATCCCTCCTCCTCTGCGGTGACCGTGTAGGGAGTGCCAAATGCTCCGGCGTCAACTTGACCGGAGATCATCGAGGTGATGATGTTGCCGACGCTGCCCAACGGCACGAATGTCACCGATTCGGAGTCCACTCCAGCCGTTTCGAGCACAGCTAGAGACGCAGCGTGCGGCAAGCCTCCGGGTTGACTGATACCGATGCTTGCGCCTTCGAGATCAGCAGCAGTCTGAATCTCTGGGTCGGCGAAGAACTTGTAGGCGAAGCGGTTCGTGAACCATCCATAGGCCTTCACGGATTCACCGAGACGCACGATCGGGAGGAGTGTGTAGCCGCCAAGCGCTCCGAATTTGACATCGCCTGAGAGGTACAGCGGGATGACCTGGGTCGATGCGACCAGCGGGTAGTCGACTTCCAATCCGTACTTTTCCCACAGTCCAAGTTCGTCAGCCATCCACGCGGGCAGGGCGTAGGTGCTGCCGGAGAACAGTGGGGCGAGCAGCTTGTCTTCCTCGGGCGGTTCGAATGTGTAGTCACTCGGCGCGGACGATCCGTCGCTTGTGGATGGCTCCGTTGTCTCCGTTGTCTCCGTTGGCTCCGTTGTCTCCGTTGGCTCCGTTGTCTCGGACGGGGCCGTTGTGGTCTCCGGCTCAGTGCCTGGATCGGTGGTTTCCGGCGCCTCAGTGTTCGACGCAGCAGGCGGGTTGGTTTCGGGAGCAGCTGCTGGTTCCGAATCATCATCATCGCCACCACCGCAGCCAGCAGCGAGCACAAGCGCAAACACAAGTGCCCCGCCTGCCATACGACGGTTGTGTGATCGAACGGAACGATGGTGTGTAGTCTTCACGTTTCCCCCTTTTAGGGCCCGATTGGCCAGGCAAGCTTGAACGTAACGAACAGCGATGCTCGCGGGGAACGGTTGTTGTAAATGCTGCAACAACACGTGCGACCGTTTGAGCTGATGTGCGTTAGTGACAGTCGTGCTGATCAACGCTCGCCGCTTGCGGCTGTCGGGGGCCGACCGATGAGCGACGCTCGACCGCCTCACGTCATGGACGCAGACGTGGAGGCCACGACTGACCTGCGTGGAGTAACAGACGAACTCGCCATTGCTTTGACAGATCTGCACATGGCAACCGCTGCCACGACCGTGCGGGTCAGAGCTCGCGGTAACGGGGCGGACGCAAGCGCCATGGCCGCTCTCTATTCTCGCCGTGAAGTGGGCGGTGGCAAGCTCTATATGACTGGCACCGAGGGCCGTACCTTCCTGATCGCTCTGTTCGACACTGTGTCGGGTCGATTGTTGGCGACCTTCGACGGCGAAGCCATCACAGCGGAGCGCACAGCAGCGGCGACGGCCCTAGGGATACGTCGCATGGCGCGCAGCAACTCGACGACCGGCGCGCTCTTCGGCACTGGGAAACAGGCCGCATGGCAAGCACTGGCGATGGCCCAGGAGATAGGTCTCGACGATCTCCGCGTCGTCGGACGCTCGGCGGACCGTGTCGCCGCACTGGTACAATGGTGCCTCGCACGCGGTATCCCCGCCCGCTCGACTGATGCTCGCGAGGCGGTGCAATCGGCCGATGTCGTCGTGACAGTGACCGGCTCGTATGAGCCGCTCTTCGATGGCGAGTGGCTTTCGGATGGCGCGCTGGTCTGCGGAGTGGGATCGACGAAAGCCGAGCGGCAGGAACTCGATGCGCGCACCGTGGCGCGTGCGGGCATTGTGGTGACCGATTCGATTGTGGGTGCCCGATCGGAGGCGGGAGACTTGGTCGGCGCTGCGCACGCCGGCTGCTTCAAGTGGGACCAGATGGTTGCCCTGGAAGACCTGATTGCCAACCAGTCGGTCTCGATGCCTACGAAAGGGATTCGGCTCTTCGAGTCGCAAGGCGTGGCCATCGAAGATGTCGTAGGTGCCTGGCACGTATACCAACGTCTGGGTCTCGGCGCCGCCTGACGCTGGCCCACGAGTGTCAACTCGCGCCTCTTGCTTGGGGTGTAGGCGAACGTCGGTCGAGTGCTGGAGCCGAGTGGACAGGAGGCGCCCTTACTTGTCCGCTTTTTGTCCGCATCCGGAGTTTTCCACAGTGTTCCGGGCCAGAGCGGACGCGACCGCACTAGGCCATCTACCTGGTGCTTCGTCTCCACGCGGTTCCGCGCGATTCCACCGGACTCCGCCGAGATCTCCTCGTTTCGACCTGAAAAGCGTGGGGTCACCGGATCGACGCCGGTCTCGACCACATCCTCGGAAGGTTCCGCTCACGCGGGACCTTTCGTCGTTTTCCAGCGTGTCGGTCCGCCGCCTGCCACGGGCATGTCGCGGTCCACGGGCAGGTCGCGGTCCACGGGCAGGTCGCGAACATGACGCTCCCGGGCACGCCACCGCGACACGGCGGAATGCGACCGACACCGGTCAGGGATTCGGGTCGGGCACCTTGACGCTCACCCGCCTGCCGGCCGAGGTGTACCGCTCACCGACACCCCGGAGCCACTCGTGTACGTCGTCGTTGCCCGTGCGTGCGAGCCAGCCGATGTAGTTGTGCTCGTCGTGGCCATGGCCCTGCCAGCCACCCCAGAAGTTCTGCTCGAGATGACCCTGATGCCGGGCGTGGCCGTCGCGGTGCAGCAGGTCTTCGGTGCGATAGACGAGGTCGAACCGATTGTTGAGCACCAACGTGTCGGTGCCGGCGGGCACCTCGTGGAACCGCCAGTCGGTCTCGGCGCCGGCGGCCACGACATGCGTCACCCGCACGTGGTAGTCGGCCGGATCGGCGCCGTGGACCGCATTGAAGGACGCGTCGGCGGCGAGGTCGATCGCCGTGTAGGCCCCGAAGCTGTGGCCGACGACCATCACCTCGGCGCCCAACGGTACGCCCGCCGCCTCGAGGGCGCGGATCGTGACCGACGAGTACTCGTTGACCGTCGTGTCGTCGCGCAGCGCCGCTTCGTAGGCGTATCGCATCTTGCGCACGGTCGGTGCGTCGTTGTCGGACCAGGCGTCGATCGCGTCGCGGCCGGCACCGCCGAGGCCGAAGGGGTCGTCCCGGACCCGATCGACGAACTGGTCGATGCCGGACGAGAGGTCGGTCACACCGGGCAGCACCACGATGTACCGCCCGTTGTCGAGCGCGCGGATCTCGATCTCGTCGCCTCGGATCCGTTGTTCGTCCGCCACACCCCGCATGGCGGCGAGCAACGCGCCGCGCCCGTCGGCGGGTGCGTCGAAGTCGGCCGGTCGCGAACCGACCAACACCGCCGGTTCGCCCGCCGACGGAGACGCCGCCGGCGCACGGACGTCGTCGGGCCGATCACCGAACAGGTCGTCGAGCAGGTCGTCGAACCGGCCACGGGTAAAGCCGTGCGGCTCCAGCGACGGACCCGCCGCGCTCGCCCGACGTTGCTCGTCGGCGTGGCCGAGGAGACGGGTCTCGAGTTCCGCGAGGAACTCGCTGGTGCGCCACAGGGCCGGTGACCCGACCGATGTCCAGTCGGTGCGACTGCGCTCGGCCTCAGGACCGAACCACGCGGTATCGGTATAGAGCGATGTCAGGTGCGCGCGATGGCGGCGCAACAGCATCGAACACCGCCCGAACCGTCGGGCGGTGGCCACGAGCACGTCGGCATCGGCCCCGACCAGAGCTCCGCCCATGTCGTCTCCTTTCGGCGACCCGTCGCTCGCCGCGCGCGACGGTAGGGATCGCGGCCGAGCGGCGGAATGGGGACGTCTCCCCGTCGACGGTCGTCAGCGGGTGGCGCCCTCTGCGTCACCCAGGATGCGTTGCCCGGCGCGACCGAGCAGGCATTGGTACCTGCGATCGTCGTCCCGCTCCCAGGTCGCCGCGGAGGGTGCGGACAACGGGGCATCGAAGTCGCTCTCCGCCGGCGGCACCCCGACGAACGACGAGAACGCCGCATCGCAGGCGGAGCGCACGGCGGCCTCCACGTCGGTGGCGACGAACGGCGCGTCGTCCGGGGCGTCGAGCGTGCCGACTCCGACGCGTTGGAGGTCGTGGGGCTCGGTACAGGCGACCGCCACGAGCGCGTCGTCGCGCTGCACCAGGCATTCACCGACCGCGCCGGTCGGCCAGTCGAGCTCTCGGACGTCGACGAGATCCGCAGGACGTTCGACGAACTCCACGTCGGTCACACCGTCGTCGGGCCAAACGATCACGACCACCAGCGCGGCGAGCCCGACCACACCGGCGAGCACGAGGCGCCGACGGCGGGATGACATCGGCTGCGCCGACGTGGGGTTCGCCGTCCGTCGATCGGGCCGATGCACCGTGTCGTCGAGATCCGTGTCGTCGAGATCCGTGTCGTCGAGATCCGTGTCGTCGAGATCCGTGTCGTCGCGATCCGTGTCGGGGCCCGGCGTGTCGCCACCGGTCGACCCCGCCCGCCGCATCATGGTCGGCTCGTCGTCGACGTCGGGCACCGCGGGATGCGCTGAACGGGAACCGGGGCGGCGGCCGGTGCTCGCCTCACCGGACGCACCGTCGCGATCGACCGGATCGAGCGCGATGGCACGATTGCGTTCGTCGATCGACC
>CAXBAZ010000233.1:0-6508 GCA_963973395.1 uncultured Acidimicrobiaceae bacterium | reverse complement strand
CCGCGACGACACCGTCGCGGGACGTCGCCCGGCGCGCCGAGCGTGAGGCTCTGCGGGGCGAACCCCGGGCGACGGACTAGCTCGTTCGATCGAGATCGAACACGGGCGGTCGGTGGAGGACGACCGGGCACGTGGCCGCTCGCACCACCGCCGACGCCGTGCTCCCCGCCGTGAGACGTTGCATCCCCGTCCGTCCGTGGGTACTCATCATGATCAGCCGGGCATCGATGCGGTCGGCGAAGTCGGCGATCTCGGTGCCGGGATGGGGGCTGTGCAGCACCTCGAACTCGACGTCGTGATGCGATTGCTCCCGCAGACGCGCCGCGAGGCGGTTCGCGTGGGAACTCTCGAACACGTCGCCCGAGACGGAAGCCTGCTCGGTGATCACCTCGACGATCCACGGTCGGGCGCCCAGCGCGATTCCCCACGCCGCCCCGATCGGCAGGATCGTCTCGGCGAAGTCCGAGCCGTCGACAGGCACCACCAGGTCGCCCGTGAACGAGTCGAGCTCGGCCGCGCGCGGCCCGATCACGATGATCGGGCCGAACATCGCCCGCAGCACGTCGTCGGCGACGCTGCCCAGCACCGCGGCCGAACGCCCGCGGCCGGTCGAGCTCATCACGACCATCGCGCCGTTGATCGACTCGGCGTGGGCGGCGATCACCGCACCCACGTTCGCGTCGTACGACTCGCCGGCGACCAAGGCGACGATGTCGGCGGGGGTCGCGAGCGGCGGCCCGGCGTCGAGCACCCCGGAGAACTCGTCACGCGCGTCCTCACCCTGCCACCCTTCGGCGACGACCGTGACGAGTTGCAGTTCGGCGGCACAGGCCTCGGCGATGACGGCACCGGCTCGGACGGCCACCCACGACCGTTCCGATCCGTCGACCGGGACGATGATCTGTTGGAACATGACACTTCCTCTCGCTGTCGGATCTTTCACCGGCGAACACGTCCAGCGTGCTCACGAACTGGGGCTACGAGACAGAGCCCATGGTCACGATCCGTCGGTCGCTCCGACAGGGTAGGTGGCGCGAACGGCCTCGACGGTCCGTCAGGCGTGACGGAGTTCCAGCGGGTGGGTGTGCAGGAACGAACTCGTGAACGTCGCCAGGTTGCCGATGTAGTTCGCCCGCTCGTACGCCGACGGGTCGGCGGCGGCTTCCCGGCTGACCGCACCGCGCATCTGTTCCACCGACTCGTACTCGTGACGCACCATCCAGTCGACGAGTTGTTCCTCCATCACGGCGAGGTGCTGCGGGCCGTTGCGCAGCAATGCCGACGTCGTCATGGCGACGTCGGCCCCGGCGAGCACGACCTTCGCCACGTCCTCGCCGCTGTGGACGCCCGTCGACGCGGCGATCGACATCGAGAGGTGGTCGCGCAGGATGCCCGTCCAGCGCAGCGGGAGCCTGAGTTCGTCGGGCGAACTGAGCGAGATCTTCGGTTCGACCGCGAGTGTGTCGAGATCGAGGTCGGGCAGGTAGAAGCGGTTGAACATGACCACACCGGCCGCCCCGACCTGCTGCAGCCCCATGACGAACGCGGACAGCGACGAGTAGTACGGCGAGATCTTGACGGCGACCGGGATGCCGACCTCACTGGCCACGACGGAGACGAGCTCTGCGTGCTCGCTCTCGAGGGTCCAGCTGCTCACGGCCGGATCGGCCGCGACCGAGTAGAGGTTGAGCTCGATCGCGTCGGCACCCGCCTCCTCGATCGATCGTGCGTAGCGGAGCCACGCTCCGATGTGCGTGCCGTTGAGGCTGGCGATCACCGGGATCTCGACGGCGCGCGTGGCCGCCGCGATCAGTTCGAGGTAGCGGTCGTCGGCGGTGACGTCGTCGCCGATCTCGGGCCGCATCGACGTCGCCTCGCCGAAGCTGTCCTGGTGCTGGGAGAAGAGCCGGTCGATCTCGTTGGTGTCGTGCTCGATCTGCTCCTCGAACAGTGACGGCAGCACGACCGCGCCGGCTCCGGCCCGTTCGAGTTCGACGATCCGTTCCGGCTCGCTCGTGAGGGGCCCCGCCGACGCGACGATCGGGCTCCGGAGCCGCAACCCCAGGTACTCGGTGTGCAGGTCGGTCATGTCAGGCATCCTCTCCCGGCCGCCGGATCTCGACGGCGATCTCCTCGTGTTCCGCGTGGTCGTCGACGGGCCGGACGAGCGCTTCGTCCGTCGGGAGCATCCGCTCGACCGCGCCCAGCTGCTCGTAGTAGTGCCAGCGTTCGTCGATCTCCTGTTGCGCCATGTCGAACAGGTATTGCGATCGCTCAGGGTTGCTCCTCGCGAGCATCGCGAAGCGTGCCTCTTCCATCGCGAACTCCCGGAACGGGATGCTGGGCGGGGCCGAGTCGAGTTGGAACGGATGCTCGTGCTCGGTCGTCGTCGGCCGGTAGCGGTACAGCGGCCAGTATCCGGACTTCACGGCGACCTTCTGGTGGCTCATCGACGTCCGCATGTCGATGCCGTGCGCGATGCAGGTCGAGTAGGCGATCACGAGCGACGGTCCGTCCCACGCGTCGGCCTCCTGCAGCGCCTTGACGGTCTGGATCTCGCTACCTCCCAAGGCGACCTGTGCCACGTACACGTCGCCGTAGCGGCGGGCGATCGCACCCAGGTCCTTCTTGCCCATGCTCTTGCCGGCCGTGGCGAACTTCGCGACGGCCCCCAGCGGTGTGGCCTTCGACGCCTGTCCACCGGTGTTCGAGTACACCTCGGTGTCGAGCACCAGGACGTTGACGTTCCGACCGCTGGCGAGCACGTGGTCGAGCCCACCGAATCCGATGTCGTACGCCCACCCGTCGCCGCCGACCAGCCAGGTGCTCGACCGTGTGAGCTCGTCGGCGATCGCGTCGAGGTGACGCGCCCTCGGGTCGTCGATCGAGCCGAGCACACCGCGCAACTCCTCCACACGAACCCGCTGTTCCTGAACGGCCGCTTCCGTCGGCTGGGTGTTGGCGAGCAGGGCCTCGGCGAGATCGGTTCCGATGCGCTCGGTGAGCTCGCTCACCAGGCGGCGCGCCTCCTGCTGGTGCTGCTCGACACCGAGCCGGATGCCGAGGCCGAACTCGGCGTTGTCCTCGAAGAGCGAGTTGGCCCACGCCGGTCCCCGCCCGGCGCGGTCGGTCGACCAGGGCGTGGTGGGGAGGTTGCCGCCGTAGATCGACGAGCAACCCGTGGCGTTGGCCACGACGAGGCGGTCGCCGAACAACTGTGTGAGCAGCTTGAGGTACGGCGTCTCGCCACACCCCGAGCAGGCTCCCGAGAACTCGAACAGTGGCTCGAGCAGCTGGGAGGTCTTGACCGAGTCGTGGCCGACGAGCGTGCGGTCGAGCTGGGGGATGTCGAGGAAGAAGTCCCATCGGTCGCGCTCCACGTCGGCGTGGTCCGCCGCGGGACGCATGTTGATCGACTTGCGCTTGATCTCCGACTTGTCGCGGGCGGGGCACACGTCGACGCAGACGCCACACCCGGTGCAGTCGTCGGGGGCCACCTGCACGGTCAGCCCGTGGCCGGGCAGCTCGCGCGACCGGAACGACTTCGTCGGGAACCCGTCCGGCGCCGCGTCGAGCGCGGCCGGCTCGTAGACCTTCATGCGGATCGCAGCGTGCGGACAGACGATCGCACATTTGCCGCAGTCGATGCAGAGGTCGGGTTCCCAGATCGGGATCTCGCCGGCGAGCTTGCGCTTCTCGAGTCGCGCGGTGCCCGTGGGGAACGTCCCGTCGACGGGCAGCGCCGAGACCGGCAGCAGGTCGCCGCGGCCGGCGATCAGGGCTGCGGTCACACGATCCTCGAAGGACATCGTCGGGTTCGTATCGTTCGGCGCCGCGGCGAGCTCCGCTTCGTCGGCCGTGAGGCGATCGGGCACGTCGAGGCGCGACATCGCGCTCAGCGCCCGGTCGATCGCGGCGTGGTTGCGTTCGACGACGGATCGGCCGCGACGACCGTACGTCTCGTCGATCGAGCGCTTCATCGCCTCGATCGCCTCGTCGATCGGGATCACGTCGGCCAGCGCGAAGAAGCATGCCTGCATCACCGTGTTGATCCGGCCACCCAGCCCGAGCTCGGTGGCGATCATCGCAGCGTCGACCACGTACACCTCGAGCTCGCGCTCGACGATCTCGCGCCGGGCAGAGACCGGCAGCTGTTCCCACACGCGGTCGACCGGGTACGGCGAGTTCAGCAGCAGCGTCGCGCCAGGTCGGGCGGTGGCGAGCACGTCGAAACGGTCGAGAAGGCCGAACTGATGACAGGCGACGAGGTCGGCGTCGTCGACGAGGTAGGTCGAGCGGATGGGGTCGGGGCCGTACCTCAGGTGTGAGACCGTCATCGATCCCGACTTCTTCGAGTCGTAGACGAAGTAGCCCTGGGCGTGGAGCTCGTCGTGCGCTCCGATGATCTTCACCGATGCCTTGTTGGCGCCCACCGTGCCGTCGCTGCCCAAGGCCGAGAAGACCGCCGACCGGTTGCGGGTCGCAATCCGGAACGCCGGGTCGACGGTGAGGCTCGAGTGGCTCACGTCGTCGACGATGCCGACCGTGAATCGTCGGCGCGGCGACTCGACGGTCAGTTCGTCGAGCACCGCCTTCACCATCGCCGGCGTGAACTCCTTCGAACCGAGGCCGTAGCGCCCGCCGATCACGCGCACGTCGTGCCGACCGGCTTCCGCCAGGGCCGTGACCACGTCCTGGAACAGCGGCTCGCCGACCGATCCGGGTTCCTTCGTACGGTCGAGCACCGCCACCGACCGGACGGAGGGCGGGAGAGCTCCGAGGAGCGCGTCGACCGGGAACGGGCGGAACAGACGAACGGTCACCACGCCGACCCGCTCCCCCTCGGCGACGAGCCGGGCGACCGCTTCGCCGGCGGCGCCGCTGCCCGAACCCATCAGGACGACGACACGTTCGGCCTCGGGGTCACCCTCGTAGTCGACGAGTGAGTACCGGCGGCCGGTGGCGGCGGCGAGTTCGTCGAACACCTCGGCCACGACGCCGGGCACCCGTTCGTGCCACGGTGTCGCCGCCTCGCGCGCCTGGAAGAACACGTCGGGGTTCTGAGCCGTGCCGCGGACCACCGGTGCCGTCGGCCGGAGCCGGCGCCGACGATGCTCGTCGATCGCCTCGGCCGACATCAGGCCTCGGACGGCGGCGTCGTCGATCAGCACGACCCGGTTGATCTCGTGCGAGGTCCGGAACCCGTCGAAGAAGTGCAGGAACGGCACCCTGGTCCGCAGCGTCGCGGCGTGCGACACGGCCGCGAAGTCGTGGGCCTCCTGCACCGAACTCGCACACAGCATCGCGAACCCGGTCGTGCGGGCGGCCATCACGTCGCTGTGGTCTCCGAAGATCGAGAGTGCGTGGGTCGCGAGCGACCGAGCCGCCACGTGGATCACCGTCGGCGTGAGTTCGCCCGCGATCTTGAACATGTTGGGCAGCATCAGCAGCAGGCCCTGCGACGCCGTGAACGTCGTCGCCAGGGAACCCGCTTGGAGCGCACCGTGGAGCGTGCCGGCGGCGCCGCCCTCCGACTGCATCTCGATGACGTCGGGCACCGCCCCGAACAGGTTCTTCCTCCCGGAGGCGGACCACGTGTCGGCGGCCTCCCCCATCGGCGACGCCGGTGTGATCGGATAGATCGCGATCACCTCCGACATCCCGTAGGCGACGCGTGCCGCGGCTTCGTTGCCGTCGATGTATGCGGTGGGCATGGCCCCATCATGCGGACGTCCGTGCCCGGCGCGGGATGGCACAAAGTCCCGATCCGGGCCGCCACCGTGCCGTTCGTCGGTCGCGGCTCCGGCGTGGACGTTCATCGGGGCCGGCGAGGGCTGTGACGGTCCTTCGCATCGGTGATCAGCCGGATCATCTCGTCACGGACCACGTTGAGCGCGTGCGACAGATCGGCGTCGTCCGACGTCGCGATCAGCACGGGCCACCGCGCCACGGTCGCTTCGAGCGTCAGGTGCTGGCTCGGTGTGTCGCGGTCCTTGACGTACAGGTCGAGCCGGACGGCGCCCGGGCCGAACGACCGCAGCCGCACATCGAGCTTCGCCCAGTGGTCGAGCAGCGACGCGTACTCGTGCGCAGTCAGCTCTCCGTGCACCGTCAAGGAATCCTCGACGGTCGCGCAGCGCGCCGGCGAAGAATCCAACTGTCGATCGGGTCGTTCATCGTCCCGCTCATCGGTACGTTGCTCGGGACGTTCGTGGTCGTCATCGGTCCGTGGTGTCGCCATGGGTCCATCGAACCGGCGGCCGACGCTGCCCACCAGGGCCATCCGCCCCGACTTCGCCCCCGACTTCGCCACCACCACACAGCCCCACCACCACAGCACCGCCACCACAGCACCACGACGGGACCTGGGGCCCTACCCGCGACGGCGGCGTCGACATAGGTTTCGGGCATGGATGCAGCACGTTCCGACCCACGCCCCGTACTCGTCGGCGTCGACGGGTCGGCCGATGCCCGTCGCGCGTTGTTGCTCGCCGGAGTCACGGCTCCC
>CAXBAZ010000232.1:0-6514 GCA_963973395.1 uncultured Acidimicrobiaceae bacterium | reverse complement strand
CGCCGTGGTCGCCTCGCAGCAGCTCGCCGACGCGGGCGACGCGGACGCCCGGATCGACGTGGCCACCGCGTTCTGGATGGCGACGCTCGGTGGCGCCGACCTCCTCGGTGCGAACGTCGGACTGATCGCACCGGGCCGGTCGTTCGACGCGGTCGCAGTACGTGTCCCCGCGTCGCTGGACTCACCGACGGTGAACACGGCGACGACCACGACGACACGTTCGAGGAGCGACTCGTCAGGCTCACCGGTCCGAGCGACATCGTCACGGTCTGGGTGGCCGGCGTCGACGTCACGCCGGCGTGACATCGACGGAGCGCGACACGTCACTGGCTGCCGTCGAGACGCGTCGGCAGATGGCCGTCACGCTTGCGCCGGATCTCACCCCCGTCGCACGTTCGGCACAGGAACTCCCGCTGGATGCCTTGGATCGACATCTGAGTGCCCCGTGACCGTTCGAGCAGCACCTTCGGTACGGCCTCCATCTCGGTGCCGCCACATCGCGGGCACGACGGTCGGGGATCGCGGGTGAACGTCAGGTCGCACGCGGCGCAATGGAGCTCGATCAGGTCGTCGTCGCGGCGGGTACCCGTCAGATGGTCGTCGACGCCACATCGTTCGCACACGATCTCGGTGGGCATGTCGCGATCGTAGCGACGGGGGGTCACGCCGCCGGAGGCACCTCCCCGACACCGGACGCCCGAACGCGACGGTGACCACGAACTCCGCTCAGCGGGGGATCAGCCCGAAAGAAGGACCGAAGCGGCATGCGAAACGGCCATTCGGCCGATGCGGCGGCCGAATGGATTTCGTACGTTCGAGGTGAGATCAGCCCCACGAGGAGAGTCCTGCCATGACCGCATCCGCCCCCATCGCCCACCGCGAGTACTACACCGTCGACTCGCCCTACGACGTCGCACGATGGCGTCCACTCGTCCACTGGCTGCTGTTCATCCCACACGCCGCGATCGCGTACGCCCTGCGATCGGTGGCGTGCGTGGTGGCGATCGTCTACTGGCTGGTGCTGCTGTTCACCGGGAAACTCAACCGCGGCCTGTACGGGATGATGACGCTCTACGCACGCTACGACGCACGGACGACCGGCTACCTGCTCGGGTTCTCCGAGTCGTACCCGCCGTTCGACTTCCGGATCGGAGGCGCCGACAACGACGCCTATCGGGCGGTTCGGCTCGAACTGCCCGAGCCTCCCGAGACCGGTTCGCGCAAGCTCGCCCTCAACTTCCTGCTGGCGATCCCGCACTACATCGTGCTGATCGTCCTCGGGATCGCCGCCGCCGTGGTGGCGATCGTGGGCTGGTTCGCCGTGCTGTTCACCGGGCGGTGGCCCCAGGGCATGCGCGACTTCCTAGTTCGTGTGACGAACTACTACTACCGGGTCTGGTTGTACGCGACGATGGTCGAGACCGGCTACCCGCGGTTCGGGTTGTGACCGGCCCGATCGTCACCTGACGTCGAGCCGCTGCGAATCGATCACTCGAGCGCCTGTGCGAGGCGTTCGAGGGTGGCCTCCATGCCGGATCAGGAGCGAGCGCTGCCGATGATGTCCGCGGCGGCACGGTGGCCCGCCTGTGCGGCGGCCACCACATCAGTCCGCCAGCCGGAGGTCAGGAATCCGGCGGCGAACGCGTCGCCGGCGCCGGTGGTGTCGCCCACCTCCGGCATCGTCACGGCCGGCACCTCGACACGTCGACCGGCGGCGAACACCACGGCCGGGTCGGCACCACGTTTGATCACCGTCACGGCACGGCCCGACGAACCGTCGATGCCGAGCGCCGCCGCCTCGTCCGCGTTGGCGAACACGACCGCCGGGTCGAGTCGCCGCAGGGTGGCGTCCACGATCTCGACGCCGACCGCTTCGATGAGCGCCACCGAGCTCACGTCGATCGACACGGCGATCCCCCGGTCGTGGGCCCAGCCGATCACCGTGCTCGCGGTGCCGGCCAGCGGCTCCCCCACGAGCGAATACATCGGCACGTGCAACGTGTCCACGCCGTCGAGCCACGTCGACTCCGGCCGGTCGAGTTCGGTGCACGCACCGCGGTCGGTGAGCATGGTCCGCTCGCCCGTCTCGTCGACCAGCACGGCGATCGTGCCCGTCCGTCCACCACGCCGGACGAACGACGTGTCGACCCCGGCCGCCGCGAGGTCGTCGATCAAGGCAGCGCCGATCGGATCGTCGCCCACCTGGCCGATCAACCGGGCTCGGTGACCCGACCGGGCCGCCACGGCGACGACGTTGGCGGCGCTCCCACCGCGTCGCCGCGTGATGTGTGCGTCGGTGTCGGTGGCGACGTTCATCGGGTCGTCGACCCGCACGACGATGTCTTCCACGAGGTCACCGAGCGCCGCGAGCACGTCCCGAACTCTATGGTCGGCCGGGCGGGGCGGCACGTGAACGGAGCGTCAAGATCCCCCGCTGGTCCACCACGGCGTTCCACGGTCAATAGGGTGGGGGAACCATACGGTCGAACCCGAGGATGAGATGATCCAGAACGCCCACTTCAGTTTTGATGACGTCGCGGTCATCTCAGTCCAACTCCACGAGGCACCGATCGTCGTCACCTCCGACGAGGTCGACGCCCGACTCGCTCCGTTCTACGAGCGCACCGATGGCAAGCCGGGCCTGCTCGAGTCGCTCGCCGGCATCCGGGAACGCCGTCAATGGCCCGACGACGTCACGTTCACCGACGTCGCCGCAGCGGCCGGCGAGAAGGCGATCGCCGCCTCCGGTGTCGACCGCTCGAAGATCGGTCTGATGGTCGACACGAGCGTGTGCCGGGCCCGACTCGAACCGTCGAGCGCCGTCACGGTGCACGACGCGCTCGGCCTGCCGACCACGTGCCTGAACTTCGACATCTCCAATGCGTGTCTCGGCTTCGTCAACGCGATGCATCTCGCCGGCGTGATGATCGACTCGGGCCAGATCGACTACGCGCTGATCGTCGACGGCGAGGGCACCAACCAGGTCTACGAGAACACGATCAACTATCTCAACGACCGGGGCGAAGGCATCGAGGACATCTTCGCCAACTTCGCCACACTCACGCTCGGGTCGGGCGCCGCGGCGATGGTGCTCGGGCGGCACTCCGCCAACGCCGGAAGCCACCAGATGCTCAAGGGCTTCTTCCGTGCGGCCACGCAGCACCACGAGTTGTGCGTCGGTTCGCTCGAGGGCATGACCACCGACACGAGGGCCCTGCTCGATGCGGGCACCGAGCTGGCCAAGCTCGCCTGGGACGACGCCGGCGCAGGCGAGACCTGGGGTGGCCGCGACCGCTACATCCTCCACCAGATCTCCGAGGTCCACACCAACGCGATGCTCGACATCCTGAACCTCGACGCCGACAAGGTGCCCAAGACGTTCCCGTTCTACGGCAACATCGGCCCGGCCGCGATCCCGATCACGCTCGCCCACGTGCAGGACACGCTGAGCGAGGGCGACTCGGTGCTGTGCATGGGCATCGGCTCCGGCTTGAACGCCGGCGTCATCGAACTCCGCTGGTGACGCCCACCGCGCCGGCGACACTCCCTCCCCCGGGGCTCGCCGGTCTCGACCCCACCTGGTCGCGGCTCGTCACCGCCGACGACGGCGACGGAACCCCGCGCACCTGGCACGTCCTCGACAGCTGGACGTCGGCGACACCGCCACGACTGACGCTGCTGTGCGTACACGGCAACCCGTCGTGGTCGTACCTGTTCCGCCATCTGCTCACCCACGCCCCCGACGACGTGCGGGTCGTCGCCGTCGATCACCTCGACATGGGCTTCTCCGAACGCACCGGCACGGTGAGGAGGCTCGCGACGCGGGTCGACGATCTCGACCGGATCGGCGCCGCGCTCGGCATCACGGGTCCAACGGTCACCGTGGCGCACGATTGGGGAGGCCCCATCTCGCTCGGGTGGGCGCAACGCCACCGCGACCGACTCCGCGGCGTCGTGCTCATGAACACCGCTGTCCACCAACCGGCCGGATCGCCGGCTCCGAGCTTGATCCGCCTCGTGCGCTCGAACCCCGTGCTCCGTGCGGTCACGACGTCGACCACCGCCTTCATCCGCGGTGCGATCCAACTGTCCGACGAACGTCCCGACGCCGACGTGCGCGCCGCACTGCTGGCGCCGTACCGCACCGCCGATCGTCGCGCCGCCATCGGCCGGTTCGTCGCCGACATCCCGCTCGAACCCGAGCACCCGAGCGCAGCGACCCTCGACGGGATCGCGTCCGGGCTGGCCGACTTCGGCGCGGTGCCGACGCTGCTGCTGTGGGGCGCGGCCGACCGCGTGTTCTCCGACCTGTACCTGCACGACCTCGAAGCACGGCTGCCGCACGCCGACGTCCACCGGCATCCGACGGCCGGACACTTCGTGTCGGAGGACACCGACTGCCTCGACACCGCGCTCACGTGGATCGACGACCTCGACGCTCCCCCACTGCGGCTCGCGACGGCCAGCGGCGTCCCCTCGACCCTGACGGTTGGTGCCAGGCACCAACCGTCGGACATCGACGACTTCGCCGCGATCGTCGACGCGACCGCCGCCGGGTTGGCGGCGGACGGCGTGCGCCCCGGTGATCGTGTCGCGCTCATGATCCCACCCGGCATCGAGCTGAGCTCGACGCTGATGGCGTGCTGGCGGGCGGGAGCGATCGCCGTGCTGGTCGACTCCGGTCTCGGCCCGCGGGGCATGAGCGCGGCGATGAAGGTGGCCGACCCCGACCACCTGATCGGCATTCCCCGCGCGATCGCCGCCGCGCGCGTCCTCCGGTGGCCGGGTCGCCGCATCTCCACCACCACGCTCGGCGCAGCGGTCGCGCGGGCGCTCGGGACCGACACCGATCTGCCGTCGCTCCGTTCCCACCCCGGGCCGCTCCCACCGATCGTCGACGGAGGGCAGACGGCTGCGATCGCGTTCACCTCGGGGGCGACCGGGCCGTCCAAGGGCGTCCTCTACACGCACGACGCCCTCGCGGCGCAGCGTGACGCGATCGCGGCGCTGTACGACATCACGGCCGACGATCGGCTCGTCGCCGCCTTCGCTCCCTTCGCGCTCTACGGCCCGCTGCTCGGCATCCCGTCGATCGTGCCCGACATGGACGTCGCCGCGCCGGGCACCCTCACCGCGACGGCGCTCGGCGACGCCGTCACAGAGGTCGACGCGACGCTGGTGTTCGCATCACCTGCCGCACTCGCCAACGTCGTGCTGACCGCGGACCGGCTGACCGACGAGCACCTGACGGCGTTCGGAGGTGTCCGGCTCCTCCTCTCGGCAGGTGCCCCGGTTCGGACGTCGCTGCTCCGGGCGGCCCGCGACCTGTTCCCCAATGCCGAGGCATGTACGCCGTACGGCATGACCGAGTGTCTGCCGGTCGCGAGCATCTCCCTCGACGAGATCGAAGCGCTCGAGCTCTCCGAACCGGCGACGGTCACCGGTCGCCGCGACGGCGTGTGCGTCGGGCGTCCGCTGTCGTCGGTCGACGTCGGCATCCGGCCGCTCGGTGCACCGGCCGGCGAGCTGACGGTCACCCCGGACGTCGTCGGCGAGATCGTCGTGCGGGCTCCGCACCAGCGGCTGGGCTACGACCGGCTGTGGCGCACCGAACACGACGCGAGTCGGCCACGCGGTTGGCATGCGACCGGCGACGTCGGCCACCTCGACGAGTCCGGTCGACTCTGGGTCGGCGGACGCACCGGGCACGTGATCACGAGTCCGACCGGTCCGATCACGCCGGTCGCGCTCGAGCAACGGGTCGAGTCGATCGACGACGTCGAATTGGCCGCTGTGGTCGGTGTCGGCCCCGCAGGAACCCAACAGATCGTGGTCGTCGTACAGCGCGCGCAACGGGTGTCGGGCGCACGGATCGCCTCCCTCGCCGTGCACGACCGTGTGCGATCGGTGATCGACGACCCGGTCGCCGCCGTGTTCGACGTCCCGGCGCTGCCCGTCGACCGTCGGCACAACTCCAAGATCGACCGAGCGGCGCTCGCCGCGTGGGCGGCGTCGGCGCTCGCCGGCGGACGGATCGCTGACCCGTGAACGTCCTGGTCACCGGAGCGACGAGCCTGATCGGTCGCCACACCGTCGACGCGCTCGTTCGCGAGGGCCATCACGTGAGCACCCTCCAGCGCGGCGACGTATCCGGGGTCCCGACGATCCCGGATCGCAGCGCGGTCGAACAGGCGTGCGCCGGGCAGGACGCGGTGATCCACCTCGCGGCGAAGGTCGGCGTGACCGGTATCTGGCGGGAGTACGAACACACGAACGTGCACGGCACCGCCTTGCTGATCGATGTGGCCAGGCACGCGGGGGTCACACGATTCGTGCACGTGTCGTCCCCGTCGGTCGCGCACTCCGGCTCGGCGCTCGTCGGCGTCGGTGCCGCTGCGGCCGACCCGACGACGACGCGGGGCCACTATGCGACCAGCAAGGCTGCGGCCGAGGTCGTCGCGCTCGACGCCTCGACGGCAGAGTTCCCCGTCACGGCGATCCGTCCCCATCTCGT
>CAXBAZ010000231.1:0-6516 GCA_963973395.1 uncultured Acidimicrobiaceae bacterium | reverse complement strand
GGTGTTGCGTTTGTCCTCGGCGTAGATCTCGGCGAAGTCGGCGCCCGTCCGGAGCGCGACAGCCAGTGTGCGTTCAATGACGTCCTGATCGATCACGACGACCCAGCCTACGGGACGACCGTCGGTGGTGGCGCCCGGGTGAACGTCACACGACCGTCACGTGTCCTGTTCGTGTCTCGACGCCGGGTGGGCGTTAACGTGACGACCCGTGAACGCAGCGGTCGGACTCAGAGGAGAGGCGCGCCTGGTGGTCGCCGAGACCGACACGGCCGTGGCCTTGGGATCGGGCGACGTCGACGTGCTCGGGACACCCCGCCTCGTCGCCCTGTTCGAACAGGCGACGATCGACGCCCTCCGTGGCGTGCTCGAGGACGGCCAGTCGTCGGTCGGGATGCGCGTGCAGGTCGATCACCTGCAGCCCACCCCGGTGGGGGCGGAGATCGTCGTCGAGGCGTCGCTCGACAAGATCGAGGGTCGGCGCATCACCTTCACCGTGACCGCGTCCGACTCCGGCGGCCTCGTCGCCGCCGGCAAGGTCACCCGGGTGCTGATCGACGTCGACAAGTTCATGTCGAAGTGCTGCCGCGCCGACTGATCACCGCAGTCGCCGGGACCATCGTCCTGGCGGCGTGTGCCCAGGCCGACGGCACCGACAGTGGCGCGATCCGGGAGAACGTGATCGAGCCGGGGATCACGGCGATCGACGACTCGCGGACGCTCGCGTGCAGTTCCGAGGCATCGAGCTTCCGCACGGTGCTCGAGATCTACGAGGTGCGTGAAGGTGAACCGGCACCCGACGAGGCGGCCCTGGTCGCCGGCGACTACGTCCGCGGCGAGTCCGAACTGTGGGACGTCGTCGACGGACAGCTGGTCGCCCAGCATCCCGACTGCGGCGACGTACCGACCACCATCCCGGCGACCGAGATCGTGACCGACCCGAGCGGTGACGATCTCCCGTCGGTCGACGACGTGCTCGCAGGCTTCACCGACGACGACGTCACGTCGTTCGGAGGACCGGACTGTGCTCGCCAACTCGCCGTCGTCTTCGCCGGCGCGTCGCAGTACGCGGCGCAGGAGGGTGTGGAGCCGACCACGCTGGCCGACGTCGAAGCGGCCGGCTACTTCGCCGAACCCGTCACGATGTGGGACGTCGTCGACGACACGCTGCGACCCGCAGCGGGGTCGGGCTGCATCGACTTCGTCGCGGCGCAACGGTAGCGTCGGAGCGAGATGTATCTCGAGCGCATCAACGAGCCGGCGGACCTGCGCGGCCTGTCGATCGACGAACTCGACGCGCTCGCCGGTGAGATCCGCGACTTCGTGGTCGAAGCCGTCTCCAAGAGCAGCGGCCACCTCGGCTCCAACCTCGGTGCGGTCGAGCTGTCGCTGGCGCTGCACCGGGTGTTCGAGTCGCCGACCGACGCGATCCTGTGGGACACCGGCCATCAGGCCTACGTGCACAAGATCGTCACCGGGCGCCGCCACCAATTCGAGTCGCTCCGTCAGGCCGACGGGCTCTCCGGCTATCCCAGCCGCGAGGAGAGCCGGCACGACCACATCGAGAACAGCCACGCCTCGACCGTGCTCAGCTACGCGTACGGCATGGCGGTCGCCCGCGACGCCGGGGTCGACGACCACCGCCACATCGTCGCCGTGATCGGCGACGGCGCGATGACCGGCGGCATGGCCTACGAGGCGATCAACAACCTCGGCCACAGCCGACGCCGGGTGATCATCGTGCTCAACGACAACGGCCGCAGCTATGCGCCGACGGTGTCGAACCTGTGGGCCAACAGCCAGGGCGCCGACGGACGGTCCGACCATCCGAGCTTCCCGGCCAAGCTGACCGACAAGCTCGCCCACGCCCTGACCGACATCCGCCTCAACCCGGTCTACGTCCGCCGCCAACGCAAGATCGAGGACTTCCTCTCCAACCTCCCGGCGATCGGGCCCCAGGCCGAGAAGGCGATGGAGGGCTTCAAGGCCGGGGTGCGCGAGTTCCTGCAGCCGCCCGCCTTCTTCGAGTCGCTCGGCGTGCGGTACACGGGCCCGGTCAACGGGCACGACATCGCCGAGATGGAGGCCGCGTTCCGCAACGCCGAGGTGCTCTCCGAAGAGGGCCCCATCGTGGTCCACGTGCTCACGCAGAAGGGCCGTGGCTACTCCCCCGCCGAGGACGACGACGAGAAGCACCTCCACGACGCACCGGTGTTCGACCCGATCGTCGGGCCGCCGAAGGCCGTGCCCACCGGGTACACGCAGGCGTTCGCCGAAGGTGTGATCAAGGTCGCCGAACGCGACCCGCGGATCGTCGCGATCACGGCCGCGATGCCCGGCCCGACCGGTCTGATCCCGTTCCAGGAGCACTTCCCCGACCGCTTCTTCGACGTCGGCATCGCCGAACAGCACGCGGTCGCCGGCGCGGCCGGCATGGCGATGTCGGGTCTGCGACCCGTGGTCGCGATCTATTCGACGTTCCTGTCACGGGCCTGGGACCAGGTCGTCTACGACGTGGCGATGCACCGGTTGCCGGTCGTCTTCTGCCTCGATCGCGCCGGCATCACCGGCCCCGACGGCGCCAGCCACCACGGGCTCTACGACATGGCGCTCCTGTCGAAGGTGCCGGGCATGCGTGTGCTGGCACCGTCGAGCGCGCAAGAGCTCCAGCAGATGCTCGACGACGCCGCCGACCTCTCCGACGCAGGTCCGGTGGTCATCCGCTACCCGCGCGGCGCGGCGCGGCAGGTCGACGAGAACGAGGTCGGGCAGGGACTCCACGCCCGTCGTGCCCGCGAGGGGAGCGACGTGTGCATCCTGGCCGTCGGCCGGATGGTCGAGAACAGCCTCAAGGCGGCCGACGAACTGGCCGCCGGCGGCGTCGAGGCCACGGTCTGGGACGTCCGTTCCTGCACACCGCTCGATCCGGAGATGATCGCCGACGCCGCCAGGTTCGCCGCGGTCGTCACGGTCGAGGACGGCATCCGTGCGGGCGGCATCGGTATGGCGATGTCCGACGAGATCGCCGCGGTCCGACCGGCGGCCCAGGTCACGGTGCTCGGCGTGCCCACGCAGTTCGTGAGCCACGGCAACGCGAAGCAGATCATGGCCCGATTCGGGCTCGACGGGCCCGGCATCGCGACCGCCGCCCGCGACCTGCTCCACTCGCAGTCGGCATGACCGGCGACGTCGCCGCCGAACTCGACTTCGCGCTCTCGCTCGCCGACACCGCCGACGCGTTCACACTGCCGCGCTTCGAGCGAGCCGACTTCACGCTCGGCTGGAAGGACGACCGCACCGAGGTGACCGAGGCCGACCGTGGCGCCGAGGCACTCCTGGCCGAGCGCGTACTGGCCGAGCGGCCCGGCCACGGGTTCTTCGGGGAAGAGCACGGCGCGCAGGGGTCGCCCCACTCACCGTGGCGGTGGGTGGTCGACCCGATCGACGGCACCTCGGGTTTCGTGCGCGGCATCCCGGTGTGGGCGACCCTGATCGCCCTCGTCCACGCCGATCGTGGTGTGGTCGTCGGCGTCGTGTCGGCACCGGCACTGCGACATCGATGGTGGGCAGGTCGCGACCTGGGAGCGTTCGCCGACGGTCGACGCTGCCGGGTGTCGGATGTCGCCGACCTCGGTGGGGCCCAGGTGAGCGTGACGTTCAACCACGGCTGGGCCGAGCTCGGCTTGACCGACGCGCTGGTCGACATCGCTGGCGAGGCTCGGCGGGCACGCGGTTTCGGCGACTTCTGGCAGCACTGTCTCGTCGCCGAGGGGGCGCTCGACCTCGCGGTCGACGCCGTCGGCGTGGCGATCTACGACATCGCCGCGGTGAGCCTGATCGTCGAGGAATCGGGCGGCACCTTCACCGACCGTTTCGGCAACCCGACCCACGACCACCCGACCGCGATCAGCAGCAACGGACTCCTGCACGACCAGGTGATCTCGCGTCTCGCGCGCTGACCCGCGGCTCGATCACGACAGGATGAAGCAGAATTCGTTGCCGCCCGGGTCGGCCATGATCTGGAACGACCCGTCATCTTCCTCGACGACCGCTCCGAGCGTACGGGCCCCGAGGAGTTCGGCCTCGTCGACCGCAGTGGCGAGATCGTCGACCTCGACGTCGAGATGGATGCGGTTCTTGCCCGACTTCGACTCGGGCACCCGCTGGAACCCGATGTAGAACCCGTCGTCGTCGCCGTCGAGCACCACCCAGTCGGCACTCTCGACCTCGACGTCGCCCCCGATCAGCGCCTGCCAGAAGCGCGCGAGCGCCTCGGGATTGGAGCAGTCGATCACGATCTCGTGCAGCGAGCCGATGGCCATGGCGGTACCGTACGCCGGATGGGCACGCCGTTCCAGGTCACGATCGATTGTGCCGACGCCGATGCGATGAGCCGCTTCTGGTCGACCGCCCTCGACTACGTGGAGGAACCGCCCCCGGCGGGCTATCTCTCGTGGGAGGACTTCCTGCGTGCGAGCGGTATTCCGACGCCCGCCGCCGGTTCGATCAGCGCGATCGTCGACCCTGACGACGTCGGTCCCCGGATCTTGTTCCTCCGCGTCCCCGAGCCGAAGTCCGTCAAGAATCGTGTCCACCTCGACATCCGCGCGGGGCGCAGCGACGACGCGAAGCACTCGAAGATCGACGCGCTCGTCGAGGCCGGCGCCACGGCGGTGCGCCGGGTCGACGAGCACGGCGGATGGTGGATGGTGATGAGCGATCCGGAAGGCAACGAGTTCTGTGTCACCTGATCGCGAGCTCCGGCCGGCGAGTCGGGCCATCCGATCCGGGCGTGGTGCGAGCGGGGCATCGCTCGCCCCTGCACTGTGGGCATCGAGCGTCTGGGAATCGTCATGTCTCGACGACGCCCACCGGCGCGCCACCGCCACCCGCGCCGACGAGTTCTACGGCCGCTACGGCAACCCGACCGTTCGGTCGTTCGAACAGGCGATCGCCGAACTCGAGGGCGCCGACGACGCGCTCGCGTTCGCGAGCGGGATGGGCGCCGTCGCATCGACCGTGCTCGCGCTCTGTTCTTCCGGCGACCACATCGTCGCGGCGCAGCAGCTGTACGCCGGCACGCTGGGATTCCTGCACGGGCCGTGCGCACGGTTCGGCATCGAGACCACGCTGGTCGATGCGACCGAGCCGGGCGCGTTCACGGCCGCGGTGCGGCCCGGCCGCACCACGTTGGTGATCGCCGAGACGCCGTCCAACCCCCGGCTCGAACTCTGCGATCTCGACGAGATCGGTGCGATCGCGGGGCCGTTCACCGTGGTCGACTCCACGTTCGGCACGCCGGTCGGTCAGCAGCCGCTCGCCCACGGGGTCGACCTCGTGCTCCATTCGGCGACCAAGGCCATCGCCGGCCACAACGACGCCACGATCGGCGTCATCGCCGGCGAGCGCGAGCTGGTCGACGCCGTGTGGGCGTACGCCGTGCTGCACGGGGCGATGGCGTCGCCGTTCGATTCGCTCAACGCGCTGCGCGGCGTGCGCACGCTGGCCGTCCGCACGGCGCACCAGTCGGCCACCGCGGGACGGCTCGCGGCTTGGCTCGAAGCCCGGCCCGACATCACCGCAGTGCACTATCCGGGTCTCACCTCGCACCCACAGCACGACCTCGCTCGCCGTCAGATGCGCCAGTTCGGCACCGTGCTCGCGTTCGAGCACGCCGGCGGACGCGACGGCGTCTCGAAGCTGTTCGACGGCCTCGAACTCGCCAGGTGCGCCACGTCGCTCGGCGGGCCCGAGACGCTCGTCTGTCATCCGATGACCACCACGCACGCCAGCCTCTCACCGGATGAACAGGCGGCGACCGGTGTCACCGACGGACTGGTGCGCGTCAGCGTCGGGCTCGAGGACCCCGACGACGTGATCGCCGACTTCGACCGCGCCGTCGTCTGAACACCGGCCGTGTGGAATCTCCTCGTCGCTGCCGCGTCCGCGTTCGGGATCGTGTTCGTCGCCGAACTGGGCGACAAGACCCAGCTCCTGGCGCTCGGGTACGGGGCGCGCCACGGCTTGCGCACCGTCGTGATCGGTCTCACCCTCGGGTACGCCGCGGCGGGGGCCATCGCCGCGCTCGTGGGAGGCCTGCTCGGAGCGACACTGCCCGAACGGCCGATCGGCCTCGTCGCCGGCGCGCTCTTCCTGGTCTTCGCCGTCCTGGCGTGGCGTGATCTCGGTGACGACGACGAGGACGGCGGAGACGGCGACGTCGCAACGGGCGACGACACCGGCCGGCGGCTCCGGACACGCAACGTCGTCGCGTCGATCGCGCTCACGATCGCGATCGCCGAGTTCGGCGACAAGACGCAGCTCGCCACCGCCGCGCTGGCGGCCCAGGCCAACCCGTTCGCGACGTGGGTCGGCGCAACGGCCGGTGTGGTGTCGGCCGGAATGCTCGGAGCCGTCGCCGGTAGCCGAATCGGCCAGCGGGTCGAGCCCCGCACGATCAAGATCGCGTCGGCCGTGCTGTTCGCCGTGTTCGGCGTGGCGCTGATCGCCGCCGCCTGG
>CAXBAZ010000230.1:0-6517 GCA_963973395.1 uncultured Acidimicrobiaceae bacterium | reverse complement strand
CGGGAGCACCTCGGACGCCAGCAGTTCGTGGAGGGCACCGGCCTCGGCGAGGTCACGGGCGGTCGCGTCGTCGAGATCGCTCGTCGGAATCGCCCATCCGATCCCGTCGACGAACCAGTCGGCCCACCAACCGTCGAGGATCGAACAGTTCAGCCCCCCGTTGAGCGCCGACTTCTCGCCGCTCGTGCCGCAGGCTTCGCGCGGACGGACCGGGTTGTTCAGCCAGACGTCACAGCCGCCGTACATGTCCTGCGCGATCTCGATGTCGTAGTCGGGAATCAACGCGAACCTGCCCTGCGCCTCGTCGCTCGCCGCGAAGGCTGCGATCTCGGCGAGCACCGCCTTGCCTTCCCCGTCGGCCGGGTGTGCCTTGCCGGCGAACACGAACTGCGCCCCGGCGTCGAACGAGCGGCGCAGGCCATCGCGGTCGCGCAGCAGCAGCGCGGCCCGCTTGTACGTAGCGAACCGACGGGCGAATCCGACGATGCATCGATCAGCGTCGAGGGTGACTCCGGTGCGATCGGCGATGAGGTCGACGAGTCGGGCGCGGCCGGGGGCGCGGGCGGCCTCGAACGCTGCGCGCGGCGCATTCTTGATGTCGGCCCACGCCCCCGGGTCGCCGTCGTCCCAGCCCCGGCCCAGGTGGTCGTCGAAGAACGACTGGAGCTCGGGGCTGACCCACGTGCGGGCATGCACGCCGTTGGTGATGCCCTCGACCGCGGCCGCTCGGGGCAGTGTGCCGAACAGTTCGCGGCTGACACCGCTGTGCAGCTGGCTGACCCCGTTGGCGCGGCCGCACAGCTCGAATGCCAACGCCGCGGTGTTGAACGGCTCGCCCGGCGGATCGCTGGGCAGCCGGGCCCAGTCGAACAGCGTGTCGATGTCCACGCCGAGCCGATCGGCCCAGATGTGGAGTTCGGGCTCGACGAGGTCGTGTGCGAAGCGGTCGATGCCGGCCGGCACCGGCGTGTGCGTGGTGAACAACGAGCGCCCGCGTACGTCGGCGATCGCCGCGTCGAGCCCGTGACCGCTCTCGACCAGCTCCGCGAGGAGTTCGAGCAGGAGGAAGCAGGCGTGGCCCTCGTTGAGGTGGTACACGTCGGGCTGCATGCCGAGCGCGCGCAGGGCCCGCACACCTCCGACGCCGAGCATCAGCTCCTGATGGAGACGATGTTCACGATCGCCGGAATACAGACGGTCGGTGATCTGCTGCGCCCAGCGAGGGTTCGCCTCGACGGCGGTGTCGAGCAGCACGAGCCGCGTCGCACCGACACACTGCAGCCACACCTTCGCTGCCACGTCGACGCCGCTGATCGTGACGTGGACGGTCGCGCCCGTGTCGACCGCCCCCACGGCCTCCGGGTCGACCCGCTCGTAGCGCTCCTGTTGACGTGCGCCCTCGATCGACTGACGGAAGAAGCCCTCGCTGTAGAACAGGCCGACGCCCACGAGCGGGAGCGCCAGATCGCTGGCACTCTTCAGGTGGTCGCCCGCCAGGATGCCCAATCCGCCGGAGTACTGCGGGAGCTCGGCCGCGACGCCGAACTCGGGCGAGAAGTAGGCGACCTCGGTCGACGTCACCGTGTCGACGACCGCCCTGAGTTCGGCGGCCAGCTGGTCGATCGCCGACCGGTGCTCGTCGGTCCATGCTGCGAGCGCCGACGGGTCGGCGCCGTGCAGCACGCCGACCGGGTGCTTCCCCGAAGTCGCACCGGGCAGCGTGTCGAGGAGCCGGCGGGTCGGCTGATGCCAGGACCAGCGATGGTTCGAGGCGAGGGCGAGCAGGGCACTGTCGATCATTGAGGAAATCCAGAGTTCGGGCCATCCGACGGCCGGACGGTGCGAGGTCGCGACGCTATCGCCACCAGCGTTCGGTCCGAACGGTTCGACGTGTCTACGATGCGGCAGGAAACCGGAGGGAGGCGCCGTGAACGCTGACGTCGACGCCCATGTCGAACGCTCTGAGCAATGGTCGAGCGAAATGGCTGCGATCCGCCCGTTGCTGCTCGATCGTGGCCTGACCGAGGAGATCAAGTGGGGCAAGCCGTGCTACACCCACGACGGCGCCAACATCGTGATCCTGCAGGAGATGAAAGAGTTCCTGGCCCTGATGTTCTTCAAGGGAGCATTGCTCGACGACCCCGAAGGTGTGCTCGAAGCGCAGGGGCCGAACACCCGGTCGGCACTCCGCATCCGGTTCACGTCGGTCGACGACGTGCATCGTCTGGCCGACACCGTGTCGGCGTACGTCGACGAGGCGATCGCGGTGGAGCGGGCCGGCCTGGAGGTCGAGCCGGCACCCGACCTCGTCCTCGTCGACGAACTCCGACAGCGGCTCGACGACGACCCGGAGTTGAAGGCCGCGTTCGACGCACTCACGCCCGGCCGCCGGCGGGAGTACAACCTCCAGATCTCATCGGCCAAGCAGGCTTCCACGCGCGCGGCCAGGGTCGAGAAGTACGTCCCGCAGATCCTCGCCGGCAAGGGCCTCCGCGACCGCTGACCAGCCGTTCGACAGGGTGATCGTCCGTTCGGCTGGGACACCGACAGGTTTTCCAACGGTGTTCTGCGGGTAGGAACGCTGCATGACCGGTCCAGCGAACCACGACCCGACGAACGACCGCGACGAGTACGAGGACCTCGACTCCGATCAGGTCGTCGAGGACGCGATCGAATACTTCGATGAGCCGTCCGAAACGGATTCTCCGGCCGCCGACGCCGACGCTCCACCGCCCGGCTGAGCTCAGCCTTCGTCAGCCGGGCTTCGACGATGCGACAGACGTCGGCGCTCGCCGTGTTCACGAACACACGTCGTCAACACTCAGGTGCAGCAGTCGTCGAGGTGTTCGGCCTCGAGCGCCTCGCGACCTTCGCTCACGAGGAACGCGACGACCCCGAGCGCAGCGACCGGGTCGGCCCACCACCAGCCGAACGCGGCGTTCGCCGCCAGTCCGGCGAGGACCACGGCCGACAGGTAGACACACGCCTGCGTCTGCCGGCTGTCGGCCTCGACCGAACGGGCGCCGAGTTGGCGGCCGACACTGCGCTTCGCACGCGCGAGCACCGGCATCACGATCAACGAGACGATCGTCAGCACGATCCCGACGCGACTGACGTCGGGCTGCTCGCCGGCGAGCAACGACCGGGTCGACTCGATCGCGACCAGACCTGCCAGCGCCAGGAACGTGACACCGATGATCCGCAACGCCCGTCGCTCGACGTGCTCGGCACGCTCGGGCGATCGCTGCTCGGCACGCAACCGCCAGATCAACACCGCCGCCGACGCTGACTCGACGAACGAGTCCACGCCGAAGCCGGCCAGCGCACGACTGCCGGACGATGCCGCCGCAGTGACGGCCACGCCGCCTTCGGCGAGGTTCCACGCCACCGTGCATTCCGCCAGCCACCATGCCCGCCGCAGCAACGCGGCGCGCCGGTCGGCGAGTTGCGTCGTCACCGTCCCGCCGCCCGCAGCAGTCGAGCGAGGTCGTCACGAATCGGCATCGGTCGCGTCGCGGGCACCGTCGCCCGCCCGATGTTGCCGACCGGATACCGCCCGGCCAGCGAGCCCGGACCGGCGACCAGCAATCGGACGGCTTGCCCGCGCACCTCCCGACCGTCACGGGCACTCACGCCGGCGACGAGCATCGAGCCGTGTACGCGCACGTGCCACGCCGCCCACGGCTGACTCAGCACGTGTGCGTCCTCCAACAACTTCCACGCTCGCACATGGTCGCCGGCGCGACGGGCGGCACGCGCCGCCGCCAGGTCGGTACGCAGTCGATCGCGGATCTCGGCGGTGATCGATCTCATCGCCGGCAGTTCGGGTCGGCGGCCACGACGACCTCGGCCAACGTGCGGAGACCGTCGGCGAGGCGCCGGTCCGCGAGTTCGTACCGGACCCGGCGGCCCTCCGGCTCGGCGACGACCAGCCCACATCCGCGGAGACACGCCAGGTGATTGCTCGTATTCGCCTTGCCCAACCCCAAACGCCGCGCCAAATCGGCAGGGTATGCAGGCCCACCGAGCAGCTCCATCAGGATCCGCCGGCGCGAGTCATCGGCCAGCGCCCGGCCGAGTCGCTGCAGTGCGGACTCGACGGTCCTGACGTCCACGTCGATCATGCCTCGATAGTACATCAGCGACTGTACTCACACAGGGCACGGCGTCGATCCTGATCGGCCTCGACCCGAGGTCGTTGCGGACACGATCTGACCGGGTCGCTGCGTACCGTCGCTGGTGTCGACCGGTTGCACGGTGCCACCCGACACGAATGACGAGGAGCGAACCATGACCGATCGAGACCGCTACATCCCGGGGGTGCCGTGTTGGGCCGATGCCGTCCATCCCGACCCTGCGGCGGCCGCCGAGTTCTACAGCCGACTGTTCGGATGGGCGTGCACGGACACGATGCCCGAGGGAGCGCCAGGTCATTACTTCATGGCATCGATCGGCGGCCGCGACGCCGCAGCGCTCGGCTCGATCCCCGAGGGCGCGCCGGCCGTCGCCGTGTGGAACACGTACGTGTGGGTCGACAGCGTCGATGCCACGACCGCCGCGGCCACGGCGGCCGGCGCCACCATCATCAGCGAACCCTGCGACGTGTTCGACGCCGGCCGGATGGCGATGTTCGCCGATCCCGAGGGCGCGCCGATCGCCGTGTGGGAGCCGAATCGGCATCGTGGATCGTTGGCGGTGAACGAGCACGGCGGCGTCAACTTCAACGACCTGTACACCCGCGACGTCGGGCGCGCCGCGGAGTTCTACGGTGCGGTGTTCGGGTGGGAGACGCTCGAACTCGGTCCTGGCATGGTGATGTGGGCGATGCCCGCGTACGGCGATTTCCTGGAGGAACTGAACCCGGGCATGCGGGCCCAGATGGCCGAGATGGGTGCCCCGGCCGGGTTCGAGAACGTGGTCGCGAGCGTCGTGCAGATCGAACCCGACGACACGACCACACCAGCGCACTGGGGCATCACCTTCGGTGTCGACGACGCCGACGCGACCGCGGCCACGGCAGATGGGTTGGGCGGCAAGGTGCTCAGCGAGCCCGTCGACCTCCCCTGGGTCAGGACGACCACGATCGAAGACCCGCAGGGCGCGGTCTTCACCGCGAGCCAGTTCGTCCCCGAGAACGTCGACCGTTCGGCCGAGTGATCGGCCGCCCGGCGTGTCGGCCCCGTCCCGACGGTCAGGCGCTCCGTACGGCCGCATAGAGGGCGGCGGCCGAGACGGCGATGACCGCCAGTGCGTTCACCAGTCGTCGGACATTTCGGTACAGCATGGGTCGGTGTCCCTCACACGATCTGGAATCGTTCGGTGTAGATCTGGCGCCACGACACGCCCATGTCGCGAAGTGCGCTCTCGGCGCTGTCCATCATCGGCTCGGGTCCGCAGATGAAGTACTCGTAGTTGCGGCAGTCCGGCGGCAGCACACGGCGCAAGAGGTCGCCGTCGATGAACCCGTGCTCGCTGTCCCAGTACTCGTCCGGTTTCTCCAACACGTGCACCACGTCGAGCGCGAGGCCTTCCTCGAGTGCCCGGATCTCGTCGCGGAACGTGATCTCGGCGGATGTGGGGTTGCCGTAGACGAGCACGACGCGCCGGTCGTCGCCGTCGTCGAGCATCGTGCGCAGCATGCTCATCACTGGCGTCACGCCGATGCCACCGGCGATGAACACCGCACCGGTCGAGTCGGCGTCCAACGTGAATCCTCCGTAGGGGCCTTCCAGAAAGACGGGTCGGCCGGGCTCGAAGTCGCTCCATGAGGAGGTGAAGTCGCCGACGGCCTGTGCCGTGAAACACAGCGTGGCGCTGCGCTCGCTGGAGGAGAACGAGAACGGATGCTGCTGCAGGGAGTACGGCGAGTCACCCACCGTCATCCAGGCGTACTGACCCGCGCGGAACTTCATCCCGACGTGACCGACGGGCGCGAGGCTGAGCGTGAACGTGCCGGGTACTTCCTCCCGCACCTCCGCCACCCGGTACGGACGCCGCTTCATCATCTGCGGTCGGACGACACGACTGTGGACGACCAGGTACATCGCGCCGACGAGCACCCCCGCCCAGACGCCCTTCTTCCACAACACCCCCAGGTTCCCGGCGACCTGGATGCCGTGCACCATGCCGATGAAGACCACCAGCAGCGACAGCGTCCCGTGGGTGAGGCGCCACCACTCGTAGTTCAGCCCCGTGCGCTGCCGCCAGAGGCTCGTCGCCACCAGCAGCAGCAGAGCCGGAATCACCGTGGTGAGCGCGAGCGCCCGCAGCACGTTCACGCGCGGGTCGAAGAACTCGAGGTAGTCGGGATCGGCAGCGATCAACACCACCGGATGAGCGACGATCACGGCGGCCGCGACGACGCCGGCCTGCCGGTGGAACTGCAACACGACGTCGGCGCCGAACACCGGGGCGATCGATCGGAACCGGCCCGTGATCACGAACTGCGCGGCGAGCAGCCCCATGCCGACGAAACCGAGTCCGACACCGAACTCGACGAAGAACGGCCGCGGTGACG
>CAXBAZ010000229.1:0-6534 GCA_963973395.1 uncultured Acidimicrobiaceae bacterium | reverse complement strand
GTCGGCGGGCTCGGCCTGGGCTACACCGCCCGGCAGGCGCTCGTCGACGAACGTGTCGCGTCGGTGCACGTGATCGAGGCGCTCGACGTCGTGATCGGGTGGCACGAACGCGGGCTGGTGCCGATCGGCTCCGAACTCGCCGACGACCCGCGTTGCACCCTGCTGCACGGCGACTTCTTCGCGATCGTCGACACCGGGCTCGCCACCCGGATCCCCGGGTCACCGTACGACGCGATCCTGCTCGACATCGATCACACACCGAGCCACCTCCTCCACGCCGCGCACGCCGGGTTCTACCTGCCCGACGGGCTCCGGCAGCTGGCCGGACAGCTCGTGCCCGGTGGCGTCTTCTCGCTCTGGTCCGACGAGTTCGCGCCGAACGCCGACTTCGTGGACGTGCTGCGCAGCGTGTTCGAATCCGTCGATGCCCACGTCGTGGCGTTCCCCAACCACTACACGGGAGGCGAGTCGACCAGCACGATCTACGTGTCGACCACGGCCAGCTGACCGGCGGGGCCGGTATGGTCAGGGCCATGGCCGAACAGAAGTCGTTGAAGGAACTGGAAGCCGAGCGCGTCGCTCGCCAGGAGGCGAAGGCCAAGAAGCCGCCGGCGAACTACTCCGACGAGGAGAAGACCGCCCGCAAGGAGCGTGTCGCCAAGGCGAAGGACGCACTGGCCCGGTCGGTCGGCATCAAGGGTGAGCACGTCGCCCCGGCCCGGGCGGCGCTCAAGAACTACCTGCGCAACCTCAACGACAAGAACCAGCCCGACGATGCCCGTTTCGAGTTGCTGGTCGAGGCGCCCTTCAAGGCGCCGCCGAAGAAGCGCACCAACGACCGCTACTGAATCGCCGAGCGGGTCGGACTCACTGCCCGCCGCGAAATTGATTCGCATTGGTCAGCTGATCGGCCTCGTCCGACAACCGATCACGGCGGCCCGAGTAGTGGCTCGGCACCACACGCTCGAACCAGCCCCGGAGCAGATGGAACAACCGAGACATGGCGCCATCGTCTCATGGCGCTCCGACGGTGTCCATCTGCGGCCGGAGTGGTAGTCCATCCGTATGGGTGAGCCGTCGATCACGCTGACCGAGGTCGGGGACGGATGTCTCGCCTACCTGCAGGGCGACGGCGGGTGGGGGTGGAGCAATGCAGGCCTCGTGATCGGCGACGGTGCGTCGCTGCTCGTCGACACGCTGTTCGACCTGCAGATCACCCGGCGGATGCTCGACGCCCTCGGCGACCACACCAGGTCCGCGCCGATCGGCACCGTGGTCAACACCCACGCCAACGGCGACCACTGCTACGGCAACGAACTGGTCGCCGACGCGACGATCGTCGCGTCGACCGCCACGGCCGAGGAGATGACCGAGGTCCCGCCGTCGATGCTCGCAGCGCTCAATCGGGCGCCGGGTGACGTCGGCGACCTGTTCCGGAGCTTCTTCGGTGACTTCCGGTTCGACGACATCGAACTGCGCCTGCCTGATCGCACCTTCGACGGACGCCTCGACCTCGATGTCGGCGGCCGGATCGTCGAGTTGATCGAGGTCGGTCCGGCTCACACCGCCGGCGACACGATCGCCGTCGTGCCCGACGCCGGTGTCGTCTACACGGGCGACATCCTGTTCATCGGCGGCACCCCGATCGTGTGGGCGGGGCCGCTGGGCAACTGGATCGCAGCGTGCGACCTGATGCTGGGCATGGACGTCGATCACGTCGTGCCCGGGCACGGACCCGTGACGGACAAGGCCGGTGTGACCGCCGTGCGCGACTACCTCTCGTTCGTCGACACCGAGGCCACCGCGCGGCACGCCGCCGGCATCGACGCATTCGACGCCGCCCGCGACATCGGGCGCACGATCGGGGCCTCCGAACAGTTCGGTCACCTCGGCGAGTTCGGACGCATCGCCGTCAACGTCGAAACCGTGTACCGGCAGCTCGACCCCGATCACCGGACCCCGGACGTGGTCGAGCAGTTCCGCCGGATGGCGGAGCTCGAACGCCCACACGCTTGAACGCCGTCAGGCCGGGTGAGCGGGGGCCGGGGTGGCGTCGGCGCGGGCCGTGTCGCGCCGGTGCGTGGCGGCCGAACGGCGCACCGCGAGCACCCATCCCACGCCGGTTGCGATCGAGAAGATGAACCACTGGGCCGCGTACGAGAGATGGTTCCCCTCGCTGAGGTCGGGTGCGATCACGGGTTCGGGGACGGCGTCGGCCTCGGCCGGCACCGATTCGATCAGGTCGATGTACATCGGCACCACCGGACCGTCGAACTGCCCCGCGAGCCGCTCGATGTCGACCCGTTGCGCCTCGCGCAGGACACCGTCGGCAGGATCGGAGAGCTGACCCAATCGTCGGTCCTGCGACGGCCGCAGCCGGCCCGTCACCGCGACGTCGTCGGCGGGCACGGGCGGTACGTCGAACGTCTGCGGCACGAACCCGCGGTTGACCAGCAGGATGCGCCCGTCGTCGAGTCGCAGGGGGACGACCGTGTTCACCCCTGCCCGACCGTTCTGGGAACGATTCACGATCAACACCCCATCGTCGGGCAGATACGAGCCAGAGGCCGTCACCGGCCGCCAGGTGACGTCGTCGGGATCGGTGCCGGGCGTCAGCAGGTCGTCGATCGGTACCGGGTCGGCGTCGTAACGCTCCTCGACGACGGCATTGAACGCCTGCCGCTCGTCGAGCCGCCGGAGCTGCCAGAACCCGAAGTTGACCATGGCGATGATCCCGACGACGACGAGCAGGTGGAACGCGATCCATTTCGGCCGCAGCAGGAACCGGTACATGCGACGCAAACGGTATCGGCGCTGCCACGATGGAACCCATGGAGTTGCCCGACTTCCACATTCCGCACGCCGAGAAGATCGAGTGGATGATCGAGACCAACGGCTGGGCGCTCGAACCCGTGCCGCCCCGCTCCGACACCGAACCGCCCACGCCGTCGTACGCCTACACGATCGGCGTGCCGGAGCTGACCGGCTTCGCCGAGATCGCCGTGTTCGGACTGACACCGGTCGCCGCCAACGGTCTGATCGGACTCGTCGTCGATGCGCTGCGGGGCGGCACCGAGATCCCGCTCGGTGTCGAACTGGTCGGTCTGCTCGACAACGAACTCCGCTGCATGTTCGCCCCGATCGACCTCGACGTGCACGGCGGTGCGTTCGTCACGGCGGCGGCGTGGTACCGGGGCGAGCCGTTCTCGATGGTCCAGTTGCTGTATCCCGACCGGAACGGGTTCATGCCCTACGAGACCGGCTTCGAGCAGCGTCTCCGGCTGGCACAACCGGTGCTCGGGGCCCCGGGGGAGACCGAGGTATGAACCTCGCTCCCGGCACCGGGCGGCCGCTCCTGATCTTCGACGGCGACTGCGGCTTCTGCACCACCTCGGCGCGCACCGGGCAGCGGTGGCTCGGCCTCGACCATGTCGCGCCGTGGCAGTTCCTCGATCTCGGTGAGCTTCCCGTGACCGAGGAACAGTGCCGGGCAGCGGTCCAGTGGGTCGCCGCCGACGGGACCGTCGCAGCGGCCCACGAGGCCGTCATCGCCGCCCTCCGGCATGCCGGTGGGGTCTGGGCCGTGCCCGGTCGGATCCTGGCGTTGCCGGGACTGCGCCGGCTCGCCGGCGTCGTGTACCGGGCGGTGGCTCACAATCGCTACCGACTGCCGGGCGGCACCCCGGCGTGCCGACTCCCGCCGACCTGACCGGTGCGTTCGCGTCCGAGCGGTGCCTCGCTCAGTTCTGAGCGAGGCAGAACCCGGCGACCTCGTCGACCCAGCGGGGCCAGAGCTCCGGTGGGTAGTCGTGCCCCATCCCCTCGATCGGGACGAACGTGGCGCCGGGGATCAGCTCGGCGGTCCGGCGCCCACCACTGATGTCGATCAACGTGTCCTCGGTGCCGTGCATCACGAGGGTCGGTGTCGTCACCCCGGGCAGGTCGTCGGCCCACGACCCGCTGGCCACGACAGCCAGGTACTGGCGACCGATCCCGGCCGGGTCGAACGCGCGGTCGAACGCACGGCCCGCGTCGGCCGCACACCGGACCTCGTCCGCGTACTCGGGGCTGCCCCAGATGCGCATGCCCTCGACGCTGTTCGCGATCGCCGAGTCGCGGTCGGTGGCCGGGGCGCCGGTGAGTCGTGCGAGTGCCTCGGGCGTCGATCCGCCGTACTCGGGTTCGCCCGTCCGTGACATCACCGACACGATCGACACGAGCCGGTCAGGGTGGTTTATCGCGAGGTGCTGCACGATCATGCCGCCCATCGACAGACCCATGACATGGGCGCGTTCGACCCCGGCAGCGTCGAGGACCGCCACCGCGTCGTCGGCCATGTCGGTGAGCCGGTACGCGGCCCCGCGCTCGTCGGTGGCCGCACCGGTGAAGTGCGTCGACAACCCCACGTCGCGGTTGTCGAACCGGATCACGTGGAATCCGGCTGCCACGAACATCTCGCACCATTCGGTGGCGTAGTTGATGCACTGGGACCCCAACCCGTTGACCAGCAGCAGCGTCGGGTCGTCGGGAGAACCGAACGTCTCGTAGTAGATCGTGCAGCTCTCGTTCGTCGCGTGCGGCATGCCCGGAAATGTACCGACCGGCGCGTTCCGGCCAGAATGCGGAGATGAACCTCCTCGTCGCCGCCGACGACCGCACCGGAGCGCTCGAGACCGCGGCCACGCTCGCGGACCGCCTGGGTACCCCGATCGCGGCGTCCGCCTGGCCGTCCTGGCGCGCCGCCGGGAGTGCCGGTGGCTCCGACACCGTCGTGGTGGTCGACCTCGGCACCCGCCATCTGTCACCGTCCGACGCGCGGGCGCGCGTCCGTGAACTCCCGTCCGATGGGCGCGCCGCGCACAAGCTCGACTCGACGCTGCGAGGCAACTGGCCAGACGAGCTCGCCGCGTACGCCGAACAGCGGCCGGTGCTGCTGGTGCCGGCGCTGCCCGAACAGGGCCGGACGTGCATCGGGGGCATGGTGCTGGAACACGGGCGTCCCGTCCACGAGGGTGATGCCGGCAGCGATGTGCGCCGACGCGTCACGTCGTCGCGCCCGGCCGACATCCTTCGTGCTGCCGGCGTGCCCGACGTGTTCGAGTTCGCCGACCGCGACCAGACCGACGGGTGGCTCGGCGACCCGACGGGTGTCGCGGTCGCTGATGCGGCCGACGACGACGACATCGCGGCCACCGTGGACGCATGGGTGCGCGGTCGCCCCGAGGTGCTGCTCGCCGGTACGTCGGCGGTGATCGGTGCGACGACACCCGATCAGGGGCACCGGCGCACGCCGCCCGTGACCGACGGCCCGATCCTCGTCGCCTGTGGCAGCGTGCACCCCGTGGCTCGTTCACAATTGGCCGCCGTCGAGCGTGCGGGCATCACGGTCACCACGATCGCCGACCACCTCACGGCGCGTCGGCTCCGGGATGTCGGTGTGCTGGTGCTGGCGACCGAGATCCCCGTCGGTGACGTCGACGAACCGCTCGCCGTGGCGGCCGCGACGGCGCTGGCGGGTGGCGTTGCCGACCTGCGACGCGAGGTCGCGCTGGGCGCCCTCGTCGTCATCGGCGGCGACACAGCAGCGGCCGTGTTCGGCGGAGCGACGGTGTCGGTGCAGGGCACGGTGGCGCCGGGCACCGCCTGGGCGGAGGTCGCAGGTTTCGAGATGCCGGTGATCGCCCGCTCGGGCGGGTTCGGGAGCGAACGTTCCCTGATCGATCTCGTTCGGGGCACACTTCGCCCATGAGCCGTCCGCCGATCGCCGTCACGATGGGGGACGCGTCCGGTGTCGGACCCGAGATCGTGCTGCTCGCGGCGGCGAGCGGCGCACTGCTCGGCGACGACGTGGTGGTCTACGGCGACGCAGCGATCCTGCAGGAGGGACGGGGCATCCTGGACGTCGACGTGCCGATCCGTGTGCTCGACGCGCCCGACCGCCCACGCGCCGGTGTGCTCGACGTCGTCGACCTCGCGCTCCTGTCCGCCGCCGACCATCGCCCCGGCGAACTCGATCGGGCCTCCGGCGCTGCGGCCCGGGCCTACGTGACGGCCGCGACCGACGCGGCGCTCGCCGGCGAGGTGGCGGCGATCGTCACGATGCCGATGAACAAGGAGGCCACCCAGCTCTCCGATCCGACGTTCGTCGGGCACACCGAGCTGGTCGCCGAACGCTGCGGCGTCACGAACGTGACGATGATGCTCACCGCCGAGCACGAGCACGGGTCGCTCGCCGTCACGCACGTCAGCACCCACTGCTCGCTACGCGACGCGATCGACCGCGCCCGGACCGGCCGGGTGCTCGACGTGATCCGCCTCACCCACGAGGCGGTCGGCCGGTTCGTCCCCGCACCTCGGATCGCGGTGTGCGGGTTGAACCCCCACGCCGGTGAACACGGTCTGTTCGGCACCGAGGACATCGAGCAGATCGAACCCGCGATCATGGCGGCGCGGGTCGACGGCATCGACGCGGTGGGGCCGCTCCCGGCCGACACCGTCTTCTTCCAGGCCGTCCACCGGTTCCGCTACGACGCG